>SLDB01000257.1 GCA_007125475.1 Nitriliruptoraceae bacterium
ATCGCGTCCCAGGCGGCGGGTGCGACGACGTGGTCCAGGGTGCTCATGGCGTACCTCCGTGGTCACTGGACGGCCCGGACCCCGCGATCGCGGTGCGCAGCGCGCGCAGGAACGCGGCCGGCTGGTCACGGGCCGGGTCGTCGGCCGAGTCGTCGATGACGTGCAGCCGCCAGCCGTGACGCTGCGCGGCGTGCTCGGCGACGGGTAGCCGCAGCGCCCGGTCGTGCCGGCCCCAGATCAGGCAGGTGGGGACGGCGATCCGTGCGAGGTCGGCGTCCGGGATACGGGGGGTCCCGAGGCGTCGGAAGAGACGTCCGCCGGCCTTGGCCTTGGGTGCGCGGGCGAGCGCGAGGTTGTAGGTGACGAACGAGGTCCAGTCGTCGTCCATGTCGGCGCGGAGCCGGTCCAGGTCGAAGGCGCACTGAGCCATGAACCGCTCGTAGGACGGCTCGGTCGGCCGCACCACGAATCGCAGGAACGCGGTGGCGAAGGGCCGTGACGGCCGGAACGGCGCCAACCCCAGCGAGTCGACCAGGACGAGGTGGGCCAACCGGTCGCCGTGCCGGACCGCGTACCGCGCCGCGATCGCCCCGCCCAGGACGTGGCCGACGACGATCGGCGGCGAGGTGCAGGTCGCGGCGATCACCTCGTCGAGCCAGTCGGTGACCCGGCCCTCGTCGAGGTCGCCGTCCCCGATGCCGGTCGAGCCGTGCGCCGGCAGATCGGGGGCGACCACCCGGTGGGTGGTGACCAGGTCGGGGATCACCCACCGCCAGTTCACCCCGGCCTCGCCGGGGCCGTGCAGCAGCACCATCGGCGGCCCTTCCCCACCTTCCAGCACGACGGTGTCGATGCCGGCGGCCCGGATCCGCCGTTCGCTCACCGGGATGCCGGCCAGCAGCGCGGCGCGTGCCCGCGTCGTCGCTTCGTCGGTGGTGGTCGTCGGGTGGTGTCCGGTCGGCATCGCCGTTCCTCGCCTCATCGGAGCCTCATCGGAGCTTCGTCGGCGCCTCATCGGAGCTTCGTCGGAGGAGCCTCGTCGAAGGAGCTTCGTCGGAGCTCCGTCGGAGACGACGCTACGCGGCCGCCGGACGCGCCTCTTCGCCCACCCGTGCCAACCTCGCCGGCGCAGCCGCGTGGTCCGTCCGTACCACCTCGGTGGTCAGAGCAGCCGGCGTTCCAGGGCGTAGGCGACGGCCGCGGCGCGGGAGGCGACACCGAGCCGGGTGTAGATGTTCTGCAGGTGGCGGCGGACGGTGTGCTCGCTGACGACCAGCTGCGTGGCGATGGCACGGTTGGTGTGCCCGGCGGCGACGAGCGCGAGGACCTCGAGCTGGCGTGGCGTCAGGGAGCCGGCGTCGGCCGGGGGCATATCCAGCAGGCGGGCGACCCGCTGTGCATCCGGTGCCGCGCCGAGCCCGGCGAGCCCGTCGTACGCCGCGGCGAGCTCGAGCCGGGCCGTCTCCTCGTCGCCCAGCGTGCGGCAGGCGAGACCGAGGCCGATCCGTGCGAGCGCGTGCTCGTATGGGGCCTCCAGCCCCCGCCACCGGGCACGGGCGTCCCGGAACGCGTCCAGCGCCGCCTCGGCCCGACCGGCCTGGAGGGCCATGGTGCCGGCGGCGTACGCCGCCATCGCGTGCAGCAGGGGCGCGTCGAGGTCCTCGGCGATCCGGGCCAGCTCGTCGAGACCTCCCCGGGCACCGTCCGTGTCCCCTGCGGCGAGCGCCGCCTCGACGCGGGCGGCGAGCATCCGTGCCCGGGCGAGGCGGTCCGGGGCGGCGTGCAGCGCACGGTGCAACGCCCCGACGGCCTCCTCGACGCGACCCTGGGCCAGCCGGAGCAGCGCCAGGCCGGGGAACGGGTCGTGGCCGGCGTCGCTGGCACGCCGGTAGGCACGCTCGGCGTCGGCGTACCGGCCCCGCAGCCGAAGCAGCTCGCCCTGCTGGTAGTGGGCCATCCCCACCGCCGGCTGGCCGGGCGGGTCGGAGAGCCGGTCACCGGCACGGCACGCCTCCTGCCAGGCCTCGGCCCACCGACCGTGGAACTGCAGGATCTCCGAGCGGTGGACCAGGCACTGCCCGCGGAACGGCACGAGGTCGGGCTGCCCCGCACACCACTCGGTGAGGGCCTCGGTCCACTCGTGGGCACGTCGGAGGTCGAACACCTCCCGGCAGGCGAGGATCACCGCGCAGTAGACCGTCCCGGTCACCACCGGCGAGACGTCCTCGGCGGCGACCACGACCATCACCTCGTCGAGGAGGGCGAGGCCTTCGGTGACCTGGCCACGGCGGATCATCGCCTGACCCTGACCCAGGCGGCCCAGCATCACGAGGTTCGGCTCGTCGAAGCGTTCGCCGTACTCGGCGACCTCACCGAAGGCCTGGTACGCCGCGCCCGCGTCACCTTCGACGTCGAGGGCGTGCAACGCCACGGGCACACGCAGGTAGCCACGTTCGACGGTGTCGAGGCCGTGGTCGTCGAGGAGCCGCTTCGCCCGGGCGAGCCAGCCACCACCACGCGCCACCTCACCGCGGTTGAGGAGCCCGAAGGCCAGCCAGAACGCGCAGCGGGCCGCCCACGCGACCTCACCGAGGGTGAGGAGCTCGTGGTGTGCCCGTTCCCACGACGCCGCCGAGGTCCGGTCGTCGCCGACGAGGTGCGAGACGACCGCGAGCCGCTCGAGATCCCCGGGCGCGAGCGGTGCCTCGCGATCCGCGGCGAGGAGCCCGGTGTAGGCCTCGCCCCACCGCCGTTCCTCCAGGCTCCGACGGGCGGCAGCGAGGAGTTCGGTCGACGTCATGGCCACCGCCCCGGGCACGGTCCGGCGCCCGCCATGGTAGACGGACGCGCTGACGACGAGCCGCCCGACCACAACCAGGCAACCGATGCCGGCATCCCGTGGCGGCGCCGGACCGACCCGCCGCCGTACCGGCGTCCGTCCGGTGACGTGGGACGGACGTCACCGCGTGGCGCCAACGGCATCGCCCGGGGGCGACACCGGCGGAGACGGGGAGTCGCGGTGCGCCGAGGAACGCCGTCGCAGCAGCTTGTCGACCTCGACCACGACGAGGACGCTGCTGGCGATCACCACGAGCCGCCACCAGGCGTCGGCACCGATCGGTTCCACGCGCAGGATCGCCTGCGTCACTGGGAGGTACAGCGCCGCGATGTGGGCCCCCAGGGCACCGACCTGCGCCAGCAGCAGGAACCGGTTGGAAGTGAGCGGCACGCTCAGCACCGAGCGCCGCTCGGAGCGGCTGCTGCCCAGGTGGAAGGCCTGGAACACGACCAGCGTCGTCAGCACCACCGTCCGGGCCTGCTCGATGGTGTACTGCGCCTGGTTGAGCGCCCAGTCGAACATGATCAGGCCGCCGACGGTCATCACCGCACCGACCAGCAGCGTCCGCCACCACAGAATGGGGGTGACGATGGGCTCGCTTCGCGGCCGTGGCGGGTGGTCCAGCACGTCTGGCTCGCCGGGTTCGAAGGCCAGCGCGAGGTCCTGCAGGCCCTTGGTCACGAGGTTCAGCCACAGCAGCTGGGCGGGGACCATGATCAGCGGCCAGCCGAGCACCATCGCGATGGGGATCACGGCGAAGGTCCCCACACCGGTGGACAGCAGGAAGAACGTCACCTTGCGGACGTTGTCGAAGGTGATGCGGCCTTCCTCGACCGCCGCGTGGATGCTGACGAAGTTGTCGTCGGCCAGCACCATGTCCGCCGCCTCGCGGGCCACGTCGGTGCCGTCGCGCCCCATCGCCACGCCGATGTCGGCGGCTCGCAGGGCCAGCGCGTCGTTCACCCCGTCGCCGGTGACGGCCACGACGTGACCGGCGGCGCGCGCCGCCTCGACGATGCGCAGCTTGTTGGTCGGTGAGGTACGGGCGTACACCGAGACCCGCTCGAGCGTGACCTGCAACTCGTCGTCGGAGAGGCCGTCGAGGTCCTGACCGGTGCAGACCTCGGTGTCCTCGTGGACGATGCCGAGGTCCCGGGCGATCGCCGCGGCGGTCGCGGCGTGGTCCCCGGTGATCATGATCACGCGCTGGCCGGCGTGCCGACAGGCGTCGATCGCTTCGCGCACGCCTTCGCGGGGCGGGTCGAGCATGCCCTGCAGCCCGAGGAACACCAGCCCGTCGGGGTCCTGCTCGGCCAGCGTGGCCGGGTCGTCTTCGGCCGGGTGACGGGTCATGGCCAGCGCCAGCACCCGCAACCCCTGGTCGGCCATGCGCTGGACCTCGTCGCGGACACGCTGGTGGTCGAGCTCCTCCCCGTGCACCGCCGTGTGACACATCGACAGCACCCGCTCGGGGGAGCCCTTGACGAACACGAGGTGTTCGTCGCCGTGACTGCGGATGCTGGCGGCGTACTGGTGCTCGGGCTCGAAGGGGATCTGTCCGACTTCGGGGTAGCGGCGCCGGCACTCGTCGGGATCGATGCCCATCCGCGCCGCCGCGACGAGGAGGGCGACCTCGGTCGGGTCACCGCGCCCCCGGAACCCGTCGTCGGTGTAGGTCAGCTCGCTCTCGTTGGCGAGCACCCCGGCCAGCAGCGTGAGTGCACGTGGGTCAGCGTCGGGGCCGGGGACCTCCTGCCGTTCGACCTCACGCGGGTCTGCGGGGATCGCCTCGTCGTCCAGGGACAACCGGTCGACCGGCGTGACCAGGTTCTGGACGGTCATGCGGTTCTCGGTGAGCGTCCCGGTCTTGTCCGAACCGATCAGCGTCGTACTCCCGAGGGTCTCGACCGCCGGGAGGCGACGAACGATGGCGTTGCGTCGTGCCATGCGCCGCACGCCCAGGGCCAGGGCCACCGTGAGCACCACCGGGAGCCCTTCGGGCACCGCAGCCACCGCCAGCGCAGCGGCGGTGAGCAGGATCTCCTCCGGAGGGTCGCCCAGCGCGAGCCCGAGGAGGAAGGTCACCACCGCCGCACCCACGACGATCGCGCCGATGATCCAGCCGAAGCGAGACATCCGCTCCTGCAACGGGGTGACCGGGACCTCCTCGGCCTCGAGCCGTGTCGAGATCCTGCCCAGCTCGGTGTCGCGGCCGGTGGCGACCACCAGTCCGCGGGCCCGTCCAGCGGACACCGTCGATCCCGTGAACGCCATGCACCCCCGGTCCCCCAGGGGCGTGTCCTCATCGACGGGTTGCGTGCCCTTCTTCGAGGCCACGGATTCACCCGTCAGCATCGACTCGTCGATCTGCAACGCCGCCGCCGACGTCAACCGGAGGTCGGCGGGGACGCGCACCCCCGATTCCAGGACGACAAGATCGCCAGGGACGACGTCGTCGCTGTCGATCTCCGATTCCCGGCCGTCGCGCACCACCCGTGCGGTGGGGCTGACCAGTTGCATCAGTGCGAGGACCGAGCGCTCCGCGTTGCGCTCCTGATACCACCCGATGGAGGCGTTGAGCAGCAACACCGCGGCGATCACCGCGGTGTCCACGTACTCACGCAGCACCAGCGTCATCAGGCCCGCCAACAGCAGGATGAAGATCAACGGGCTCTTGAACTGCGCCAGGAACGTCACCCACCCGGGCGTCGCCCGCGCTTCGGCCAGCCGGTTGGGTCCGTGCACCTCGAGGCGGTCCGCCGCCTCGGAAGCGGCCAGGCCATCGAACGTCGTCTCGAGGTGCTCTGCCACCTCGGCAACGTCCATGGCGTGCCACACGACCGTGGAGTCCGTGAACGAGCGGCCGTCGTCGCCGGTGCGACCCGCCGTCTGCGCCGGGCTGTCAGAACTCACCTGTCGCCTTCCGTCCCGCGGCCAGTATCGTCGAGCTCACGTTCGATCCGCGCCACCTCCTCGATGACGGTCGCGATGCTGTCGGGGTTCAACGACATGCTGTCGATGCCGTGACGGACCAGGAACGCCGCGAAATCGGGGTGGTCACTGGGGCCCTGGCCGCAGATCCCGACCGGGGTGTCGTGCCGGTGGGCCTTGTCGAGGAGTTCGACGATACGACGGGTGACCGCCTCGTTGCGCTCGTCGAAGAGTTCGGCGAGGCGTTCGGAGTCACGGTCGATGCCGAGCTCGAGCTGCGTGAGGTCGTTGCTGCCGATGGAGAAGCCGTCGAATCGCTCGGCGAACTCCTCGGCCATGGTGATGTTCGAGGGCACTTCGGCCATCATGTAGATCTCGAGCCCGGCTTCGCCGCGGACCAGGCCGTTGGCGGCCATCACCTCGAGGACCCGGTCGGCTTCCTCGACGGTGCGCACGAACGGGATCATCAGGGTGATGTTGGTGAGGCCGAGCTCCTCACGGGCCTGCTTCATCGCCCGGCACTCCAGCGCGAACCCGTCCCGGTAGTGCTCGCTGTAGTACCGCGAGGCACCGCGGAACCCGATCATGGGGTTCTCCTCGTGCGGCTCGAAGGCGGTGCCGCCGAGGAGCTCGGCGTACTCGTTGGTCTTGAAGTCCGACATGCGCACGATCACCCGCTCCGGATACTGCGACGCCGCGATCCGGGCCACCCCGCGGGCCAGGTGGTCGACGAAGAAGTCGGTCCGGTCGGCGTAACCGACGGTGAGCCGGTCGATCCGCCGACGGGTCTCGAGGTCGTCCACCTCGTCGTAACGCGTCAGCGCCAACGGGTGGACACCGACGTGACTGTTGATGATGAACTCGATACGTGCCAGGCCCACGCCGCGGGTGGGCAGCCGCCACCAGCGGAACGCCGCCGCGGGGCTGGCGAGGTTCGCCATGATCCGGGTCCGCGTCGCCGGCAGCGCGTCGAGGTCGACTTCGTCACGCTCGAAGGCGAGCTCACCGGCGTAGACCCTGCCCCGGTCGCCCTCGGCGCAGCAGACGGTCACGACCTCGCCTTCGCGCAACACGGTGGTGGCGTTGCCGGCGCCCACGATCGCGGGCAGCCCGAGCTCGCGGCTGACGATCGCGGCGTGCGCGGTCCGACCCCCGTGGTCGGTGACGATCGCGGCCGCCCGCTTCATGATCGGCACCCAGTCGGGGTCGGTCACCCCGGTGACCAGCACCCCGCCATCGACGAAGTGCTCGCCCTCGGCAGCGCTGGCCAGTCGGATCACGGGCCCGGACGCGATCGCATCACCGATCGCCAGCCCGTCCACGAGGACCTCACCGGAGTCCGTCAGCCGATAGGTGGACAGCACGGCGGCTGCCCGCTGCGACATCACCGTCTCCGGCCGAGCCTGGACGATGAACAGCTCCCCCGACTCACCGTCCTTGGCCCATTCGATGTCCATCGGCATCCCGTAGTGGGACTCGATCGCCACACACCAACGGGCGAGGGTGAGGACCTCCGCGTCATCGAGCACGAACGCGGCGCGCTCCTGCGCGGTGGTCTCCAGCATCGCGGTCCCCTGCGAACCCTCGCCGCCGTAGACGACCTTTCGCGCCTTGCCTCCACGCTCCTTGGTCACGATCGGGCGTAGGGACGCATCGGCGAGCAGCGGCTTGAACACGACGTAGGTATCCGGGTCGACCTCCCCGGCGACCACCGCCTCGCCCAGCCCCCAGGCGCCGTCGATCACGACCACCTGGTCGAAGCCGGTCTCGATGTCGAGCGTGAACGCCACCCCCGCACATGCCAGGTCCGAGCGCACCATCTGCTGCACCCCCGCCGACAGCGCGATCTCGAGGTGGTCGAAGCCCTGCTCCTCGCGGTAGGCGATCGCCCGGTCGGTGAACAGCGACGTGTAGCAGCGCTGCACGGTGGCGACGACCCGGTCGGCGCCACTGACGTTGAGGAAGCTCTCCTGCTGGCCCGCGAAGCTGGCCTCGGGGAGGTCCTCGGCGGTCGCGCTCGAACGCACGGCCACGTCCACGTCATCACGCCCGGCGCGCTCGCACAGGCCTGAGTACGCCTCGCGCACCGCCGCATCGACGTCATCGGGCATGTTCGCGGCCGCGAACGCCTTCCGGATCGTCGACCCGACCTCGGAGAGGGCGCGACCGGCGTGCAGATCCTCGATGCCCTCCCGCACCACCGGGGCGAGGTCGTTGGACTCGACGAAACGGCGGTACGCCGCCGCGGTCGTCGCGAACCCCCCCGGCACGCGTATCCCGGCCTCCTGCAGGGTCTGGATCATCTCGCCCAGGGAGGCGTTCTTCCCGCCCAGGTCGGAGACGTCGCGGCTCCGTGCGTGCTCCAACCACCGGATGAGTCGTTCGTGATCAGTCACCGCACACGCCCCTTCGAGGGTTGACGACGCCGTACTCGGCTTGACCTCGTCATAGTCGACGGTCCGGCGAGCCCGGGCCACGGGCTTGTGGCCCCACCTCGTCGGGCCACACGCACCTGCGAGACGGGCACGCAGCCTGATCCGCCCGGCGAGAGCGGCACCCGGCACCGTCGATCGACGTCAACGGGGCCCGCTGGTCACAGGTAGTGGCCGGGCGGGCCACCGGGGAGCTCACCGGCCTGCTGCGCGCGCATCCTGGCCAGCTGCTGCTGCGCCGCCATGTGCTGGGTGGCGATCGAGGCCTGGATGCCGTGGAACAGGCCCTGGAGCCATCCGGCCAACTGGGCCTGCATGACGCGCAGCTCCGCGCCGGAGGGGGTGCCTTCCTCCGGCTCCAGCGCCAGACCTTCGAGTTCCTGGTTCAGCTCCTCGGAGAGGATCTTCCGGAGGTCGGCGACCATACGGTTGTGGATGTCCGTCAGCCGCTCACGGGCGGCCTGATCGAGCTCGGTCGTGCGGACCTCGTGGAGCAGGGCCTGCACGGACGACGCGATGCGCAACAGCCGCGCGGGCTCCTCGATCTCCTCGCGTCGGGCGTCCACCTGGCCGGGTGCCTGCTCCAGGAGCTGCGCATCGTCGCCGGCCGCCGGGGAGGGCGTGCCGTGCGGGTCGGACGTGGGCGCTCGTTGTTGCATGGTCGTCGCTCCTCGTCGGCGCTCCGCCCACCGGATCCCGGTCCTACGGAGGGGGCGGATCCGGATCCGGAATCCGGCTGATGGGCCCGGCGGTCCGGGTGGGACAGCACCGAGGCTGCTTGGACACGACGGGGATGGACAGGGTCCAACGTCCCTTCCTCCGCGGATCCATCCGGGCATGACCTTCGGCTCTGGTGACGCCACGGACCTCTCGTGACGATGGCGACACGCCGCAGCCGCAGGTCGCGGTCCGCGGTCTAGGCCGGATCGGTGGACTGACGGCGGCACGGCCGGACAGCAACCAACCCCCGGGAAGGTCGGCTCATGGATCGCAACGTCTTCGTCATCGGGATGGACGACCTCAACCTCGCCACGATGCAGGGGCTTCGCGAGGCCCACCGCTATACGTTCCATGAGCTGCTGAAGCCCGAGCAGGTGGTC
>SLDB01000241.1 GCA_007125475.1 Nitriliruptoraceae bacterium
ATCCCCCACGTCTCCACAGGAGACATGCTGCGCGAGGCGCGGCGCAAGGGGACCGAACTGGGCGAGAAGGCCGCCGAGTACATGGAGGCGGGCAAGCTGGTGCCGGACAAAGTGGTCATCGGCATCGTGCGGGAGCGTCTGCAGGAAGATGACGCAGAAACGGGGTTTATCCTCGACGGCTTCCCCCGTACTCGACCGCAGGCCGAAGCGCTCGCTGAGATGGGCGTTGAGCTGGACGCCGTGGTCAATATCGACGTGTCCGACGACGAAGTGGTCAACCGGCTCGGCGGTCGGCTCTCCTGTCCCAACTGCGGTGCGGTGTACCATCGAGATGCCAATCCGCCCTCAGTAGACGATGTGTGTGACAAGTGTGGCAGCGAAGGACTGATCACCCGCGAGGACGATCGACCGGAGGCGATCCGAGAACGGCTCGAGGAGGCGTTGCAGGAGACCGAGCCGCGGTTCGGCTCGTTCTTCCTGCTGAGGTTCATGGGGCTCGAGGTCGAGTACGGCGACGAGGTCTGCGCCGTCTCGGTCCCGACCTCGGCAGAGTGGTTCAACCCGCAGGGCACCTCCCTGCACGGCGGCGCGCTCACGATCGCGATCGACATCTCGATGGGCCACCTCTGCGAGCGGTTCCTCTCCCCCTGTGTCACCCTCGACATGGACATCAAGTACCTCCGCCCGATCACCGGTCCGGTGCGGTGCGAGGCGACGTTCCTGAAGAAGGCGCGCACCGTGGTCACCGTGCAGTCCCGCGTCCTCGACGAGGACGACCGGTTGTGCGCGTTCGCGACCGGTACGTGGTTCCGCCTCCCGCAGGGAGACTGAGATCCGCTTGACGGGGCACCAGGCGAGGCCAAGACTCCGGTCGACAGGAGGGTGCGGTGGCACACACCACGCGTGAGGACGTCGACGCGACGGCGGCGCTGACCACGCCCCTGGCGGCGCTCGACGGGCGCGTCGCCACGATCGCCGACCTGTTGCCGGGGACCACCGGTCTGGTCGTGGTCGCCGAGCGGGACTGTCCGACGTCCCGGGGGGCGCTGCGGGCGCTCGCCGACGCCGGGGCCCACCTCGTCGTGATCAGCCAGGGACGGATCGAGGCGGCACAGGACCTGGTGGCCGACACCGCGGCGCACGACCTGCCGGTCCTCGTCGAACCGGCCCCGCACCCGGTGTCGGACGCGTTGGCGGCTGCGACGATGCCGACGTTCGTCCTCCTCGAGGACGGCCGGGTCGTCGACCACCTCGAAGGCTGGGACCGTGCGCGGGTCGGTGAGCTCGTCGCCCGCGCCGGCGGCCGGCTCACCTCGGACGGCGGGATCGGCGAGGTGAAACCGGGGTGCCAGTCACGGCACACCTTCGACGCAGCGATGCAGCGGCGCCTGGAGGCCGACGACGCCGTGCTGGCGGCCGGGGCGGGACGCGTCGAGGACCTCTGGGAGCTCGGGTGGCACGACGGGCTGCCGGTCGTGCCCCCCACCCGCGACCGTGTCGCGGCGATGCTCGACGGCCGTGACCCGCAGACATCCCTGGGGTTGCTCGGCCCCGTGAACGCCGAGGTCACCTTCGAGCGACTCGCCGCCTGCGCGGTGCTCGCCGGGTGCCACCCCGACTACTGGCCGGTGGTCGAGGCGGCCGCCAGGGCGGTGATGGACCCCGCGTTCAACCCACACGGCGTGTCGAACACCACCAGCTGGGCCTCGCCCTGGATCGTGGTGAACGGACCGGTGCGCCACCAGATCGGGATGAACACCGGCTCGAACGTGATCGGGCCGGGGAACCGCGCGAACGCCACGATCGGGCGGGCGATCCGCCTGCTGCTGCAGCTCACCGGTGGGGGGAGCCCCGGCGGCCTGGACCAGTCGGCCCTCGGCGGACAGCACAAGTTCACCGCGTGCTTCCCCGAACGCGAGGAGGCCAGTCCGTTCGAGCCCCTGCACACCTCGTTGGGCCACCGCGAGGGCACCTCGGCGGTGACGGTCCTCGCCGGCGAGCCCCCGGCGCCGGTGAACGACCACACCTCCCAGACCGCCGACGAGCTCGCGGCGACGTTGGCGCTCGCCGTCGGGAACGCCATGTCCCCGACGACGTACCCGACGCCCGGTGGCGAGCTGCTGCTCATCCTGGGCACTGAGCACGCCCGGACCTTCGGTGCGGCCGGCTGGAGCCGCGCGCGGTTGACCGAGGCGCTGGTGGCCGGCAGCCGACGGCGCGTGGGTGAGCTGCAGGCCACCGGTTCGGGGGCGCTCACGCCGCAGGTGGCGGCGGCGACCGACCCCGACGAGGTGGTGGCGAAGATCACGGCCGACCAACTGGTGATCGCGGTGACCGGCGGCGACGCCGGCCGATTCTCCGCCGTCGTCGCACCCTGGGGACGCAGCTCGTCGATGGTGACCCGCGAGGTCTGACGCACCGACGCCCCCACAGGGGAACCACCCCGACCCGAACGGAGCCGGACCGACCACCACCAGGATCGACCACGAGGAGGTTGACATGCCGACCTACGTCTCACCGATCGATGACCGGACCCGGGAACCCCTGCCGGCGGCGCCGCGGCTGGCGTCGCTGGACGGCCAGCGCCTCGGGCTCCTCGACATCGCCAAGCCACGCAGCCGAGAGTTCCTCGACCGCGTCGAGGCGGTGATCACCGCCCGCCACGACGTCGAGGTGGTGCGGCTGCGCAAGCCCACCCCCTCACGGCCGGCGCCACCGGACGTGCTCTCCGAGGCCGAACGCTGTGGTGCGGTCCTCGTCGCGCTGGCCGACTGAGGCTCGTGCGTGTCGTGCGGTCTGCACGACGTCGCCGCGATCGAGTCCGCCGGGATCCCCGCCACGATCGTCGGCACCGAGGTGTTCCGTGGCGAGGCCGAGGAGCAGGCCGACGCCCTCGGCCTGACGGTGAAGGACCTCATCGAGGTCCCGCACCCGATCCAACCGCTGCCGATCAGCCAGGTCGAGGCGTACGCCGAAGCGGTCGTCGACGAGGTCGTCGCCCGGCTCACCGGCGCATGACCGCCCGTTCGGAGACGCGCATGCCGAACCCCCACCTCCCCGACCTCGCCGTGCCGGCCGAACTCGCCGCCGGGTTCGGCACGCCACTGACCGTCTCCGGACCGCTCCGCCGTCCGCATCAGATGCTCGCCGAGCAGAGCTACGCCGATCACGCCAGCATCCACGACGGTTCGATCGCCGACGACCTGGGGCTCGCCGGAGCCCCGATCGAGGGTCCGACCCACTTCAGCCAGTTCGACCCGCTCCTGGTCGCACGGTGGGGGCGGCGGTGGTTCGAGCGCGGACGGATCAGCGCGCACTTCCGGACGATGTGCGTCGAAGGTGACGAGGTCCGGGCCACGGTGACCACGCTCCCGGACGACCCCGAGACCGTCACCATCCACGCCGAGAAGGGTGACGGGACCGCGGTGCTGTCCGGCCACGCATCCGTCGCCGACGAGGTCGACACCGAGGTACGGGCCCGGTTGGCACGGGCGTCGGCACCCGATCGCCCGGTGATCCTCGAGCGCCTGTCGGTCGGTCAGCGCGGACGTGACACCGCACCGGTGACGATGGGGCTCGACACCCACATGGGCGAGATGTACCCGTTCACGCTGCGCGACAAGCTCGACCGGATCACCGAGCGCTCGCCGTTCTACGACGGACCCTCGCCGTGGGGGGGACCGATCGTGCCGTTCGAGATGGTGAGCGTGCTCACGATGTGCACCAGCCACCTCGCCGGCTTCGAACGTCGCGAGCCCTCGATCGGCCTGTTCCTCGACCTCGAGGTCCGGATCCTCGACGGACCGCTGCTGCTGGACACCCCCTACACCCTCGACCGGGAGATCGTCGCGCTCGGCGAGAGCCGCCGGACCGAGTCGTACTGGACGGTGACCACCGTCCGGGACCCCGACGGCCGGGCCGTCGCCGAGGTGCTGTTGCACGAGGGCGTGTTCAAGGAGAGCTACCCGGGGTACCCGCCGGAGCTGTTGCCGAGCTGAACGCCTCACCCGCCCCCGGCGTGTCCCGCCACGTGCCGGGCCGCCCGGTCGATCACGGCCTGTTGATGCGCCTGCACGTCCTGGTAGGCCAGTCGCTGCACCCACGACAGGAACGGGTCCTTCACCCCGGTGCGCACCCCGGCGAGCTGTTCGACGACGGCGAGGCCGCAGAACGGCACGTACGCCCCGGAGTACCCGCCCTCGTGGGAGACGACGAGGCGGCCGTCGCACAACTCACCGGCGAGTGTCATCACGCGGGCGGTGAAGGAGCGGTACGCCTCGGAGTGCAGCAGCATCCTGCCCATCGGGTCGAGCGCCCCGCTGTCGTACCCGCTGGCCGCCACGATCAGCTCCGGGCGGTGGGCCCGGATGGCGGGCTCGACGACGTCGGTGAACGCCGCGTCGTAGGCCCCGACCCCCGAGCCCGGCGGGAGCGGGACGTTGAGGTTGAACCCCGCACCCGCTCCGACACCGACGTCGTCGACCCCGCCGGTGTTCTGCGGGTAGTTGCCGTCCTGGTGCAGGGAGATCGTGAGCACCTCGGGGTCGTCGTAGAACGCCTGCTCGGTGCCGTTGCCGTGGTGGACGTCCCAGTCGACGATCGCGACCCGACCCAGGCCGCGGGTGGCACGGGCGTGCAGCACCGCGAGCGCGACGTTGCCGTACAGGCAGAAGCCCCGTCCGCGGTCCCGTTCGGCGTGGTGGCCCGGCGGCCGGGTCAGGGCGTAGGCGTTGTCGACCACCCCGTCGAGGACGGCGTCGACGGCGGTGATGCACCCCCCGACGGCGAGTCGGGCGATCGCGTCGCTGTCGGCACCGACCGGGGCGAGCTCACCGGCGTCGCCGTGGCCGGCGGTGCTCAGCGCCTCGACACGGTCGACGTACTCGGCGGTGTGGAACCGCAGCAACTCCTGGCGGGTCGCCTCACGGGGGGCGAGCGCGGTGAGGTGGTCCAACGCCCCGGAGACCTCCAGCAGGCCCCGCAGGCGGCGTTTGCTCGCCGGGGACTCGACGTGGGCGTCCGGCTCGACGGGACCGCCGGCGGCGATGAACGCCGCGGCCGAGCCGGTGTCGTGCCAGAGGTAGCGCTCGTGGAAGACGAATCCGGTCGTCATCGGCTCACGTCACTTCGTCGGCGGACGGCCACAACTCGATCAGCGCGGCCATGTCCTCGTCGAGGCGTCCGCGGGCGCGGGCCTCGCTGAACAGCTGCTCGGCGACCGCCCCGAGCCTCAGCGGCACCTCACCGTGAAGCGCCTCGTCGTGGACGAGGCCGAGGTCCTTGAGCAGCAGACGCACCGGCGTCGCCGGGGAGTAGTCCTTCTCCGCGAACCGTGGGAGGTTGCGTGCCAGCATCGTCGAACCCCCGAACGAGGTGCCCACCACCTCGGCGATCGTCGCGGCGTCGACCCCGAGCCGGGCCCCGAACACCGCGGCCTCGGCGGCCGCCGCGGTGTGCAGCCCGACCAGCAACTGGTTCACCAGCTTGATCGACTCCCCGGCGCCGACGTCCCCGCACCGGCGGATCGGGTCCCCGAACGCCGCCAGCACGGGGGTGACCCGTTCGAGGACGTCGGCGTCGCCACCGACCATCACCGTGAGCGTGGCGGCCTCGGCCCCGGCCGGCCCCCCGGACACCGGGGCGTCGAGGTAGTCGGCGCCGGCGTCGGCGAACCGCGCGGCGTGCTGGCGGGCCAGGCCCGGCGAGATCGTCGAGTGCTCGATCACGGTCTGACCCGGGCGTGCCGTGGCCAGCAGGGCCTCGGCGACCTCACGCACCGCGTCCTCGGTGGGCAACGCGGTGAGCACGACGTCGGCGCGTTCCCCGACCTCCGCGGCGTCGGCGGCCGGCTGCATCCCCTCGCCGGCGAGCTCGTCGACGATCGCCCGTGAACGGTTCGCCCCCACGACGACGAAGCCGGCGGCGAGCAGCCGCCGGACCATCGGGGCACCCATCGTTCCCAGCCCCACGAACCCGACCGTCACCTGCTGTGTCATGCTCGCCTCCGTTCACCGGTTCGGGCACCCGACCGCGGCCACGCCCCGGTGGGCCCACCGACGTCGGTCCGTCCCCCGGTCAGGTCGGCATCGTCGTCTGCGGCTCGGCGCCCGGCTCGATCTCGATCGTGACCTCGCCGTCGACCAGGACGACCTTCGGCTGGATCCGGCGCCGGTCGACGTCGCCGCGACGGCCGGCGGCGATCGCCTCGGCCGGGTCGGAGAACGCCGCCAGGGACTCCAGGTTCTTCACCGTGGGGTTGCGCATCTGCACCCGCCCCTCGGCGAACTCCTGCAGCGCCCGCGACGGCGGGGTCCACCGCATCGCGGTGGTCTCCACCTCGTCGTGCGTGGCGAGCTGCTCGGCCGGGAGGTGCGCCGCGAAGAACCGCGTGTCGAACCGGTAGGGCCGGTGCACCGGGGTGACCCACCACGCCCACATCACCAGGGCGTCGAGGTCGAGCGTGAGCCCCTCGGAGACCAGCCAGCCGGTCCAGTCCCAGTGGTCGTCGCGGGACGCCAGCCGCTCACGGGCGGTGACGAACGACGCACGCCGCAGGTCCGAGCCGTCGACCGGTGTGCCGTCGCGCCGATGGGCGAGGAGGACCCCGGACTCCTCGAACGTCTCCCGGACGGCGGCGACGAGGAACCCGAGCGTGGACTCCTCGTCGTCCGCCCCGATCTCCTGTCGGCGGCCGGCGAGGTCAGCGCTGGTCCACAACGCCTCGTCGAGCCACCGGTCCGCGTCGTCGACCTTCCCGCCGGGGAACACGAACGCTCCGGCGTACGCCTTCGACCGGGTGTGCCGCTGCAGCAGCAGCACCTCCATCCCGTCGTCGACGTGCGGCGCATCGCGCAGCAGCACCACGGTCGAGGAGTCGACGGCCGGTGCGACCTCACCCTCGGCCCGTTCACCGGCGATCCGTTGTTGCCGGAGCGTCTCCGCATCCACCACGATGGCCTCCCCTGCCGACCCGGCAGTCTAACGTGGGGGGCGGCCACGCCGACGCCCCGCGGGGCCGGTGGGATCCCGCCCGTCGGCGGCCGGGCCCGACCCCTCGAGACAGGAGCAGCCATGTCCGTCACCGGTGCCATCCTCGACGACGGCGAGGTCCACGTCGTCGACGACATCGCGATCGACGAGCCGCGCTCCGGTGAGGCGCTGGTCGACCTCACCACCGCCGGGGTGTGCGGCAGCGACCTCGCCCTGCTGGAGGGGAAGTTCCCGTTCCCCACCCCGGCGGTCCTCGGCCACGAGGCCACCGGCGTGGTCCGCGCACTCGGCCCCGACACGGTCGGCCCCGAACCCGGGACGAGGGTGACGCTGTGGATGCGCCCGCCGTGCCGCCGCTGCCGCTCCTGCACCCGTGGCGAGGCCGGGCTGTGCGAGGCCAGCGGGTTCATGTCGGCGAAGGGCACGCTGCTGGACGGCTGGACGTCGTTCACCCGGGGCGGTGAGCCGCTGTACCGCGGGTTCGGGATCGGGGCGTTCGCCACGCAGGTGGTGATGCCCGTCAACGGGCTCGTCGAGGTCCCCGACGAGGTCTCGACCGACGTCGCCGCGCTGGTCGGGTGCGGGGTCGCCACCGGCGCCGGGGCGATCCTCAACGTCGCACGGCCGCTGCCGGGCGACACCGTCCTGGTGTTCGGCGCCGGCGGGGTGGGGCTCGCCGCCGTGATGGCCGCCGCGGCCGTCGGCGCCGGGCACGTGATCGTGGTCGACCCGGCCGAGCACCGGCGTGACGAGGCCCTCGAGCTCGGTGCCACCCACGCCATCCCCGGAGGTGACCGCCGCGAGGTCCGCGCACAGCTCACCGAGGCGACCGGCGCGGGCACCGTCGACGTCGCCGTCGACGCCGTGGGACGACCCGAGCTCATCGAGACCGGCTACAGCGCCATCCGGCAGGGCGGGGCCGTCGTCGCCGTCGGCCTGCAACCGCCGGACGCCGAGGTCACGCTGAAGGCCCCGGTCCTCCCGCTGAGCCACAAGCGGATCCTCGGGTGCTTCATGGGGGGGATCGACCCGCAGCGCGACCTGCCGAAGCTGTTCGCGATGCACCTGGCCGGCCGACTCCCGATCGACCGCCTCGTCTCCGCCCACCGACCCATCGCCGAGGCGGCCGAGGCGCTCGACGACCTCGCCAACGCCCGGGGGTTGCGCACCCTCATCGACCTCACCCGGTGACCGCGGGTCGGGTCCGGGTCCACCGCAACCCGGCGGCGCTCACCGGCGTCGGGTTCCCCGGCCACCTCGAAGCGCACCTGCCGGCGACGGTGTGTCGCCGCGCCCGCGACACGATCACGCGGTGGCCGGGGTACGCCCCCACGCCCTTGCGCGAGCTGCCGGAGCTCGCCGGCGAGCTCGGGGTCGGGCGCCTGTCCTACAAGGACGAGTCCGGGCGGTTCGGGCAGGGCAGTTTCAAGGCGCTCGGCGGCGCCTACGGCGTGTTCCGGGCCGTCGTCGCCCACGTCGGGCGGATGCGCGGCACCGCACCGGAGGGCACCGCCTCAGAGGGCACCGCGCCCGCCGGCGAGGCATCGGTGGAGGCAGAGCAGGCCGACGTGGAGGCCGAGGTCGGCTCCGGTCGCGCCGTCGAGGCCGCTTCGCTCACCGTCGCGACCGCGAGCGACGGCAATCACGGCCGGGCGGTCGCCTGGGGCGCATCACGGTTCGGATGCCGGTGCGTGGTCTACCTCCACGCGTCGGTGAGCCGGCACCGGTCGGAGGCGATCGCCGCGCTCGGCGGCGAGGTGGTGCGGGTCCCGGGCGGCTACGACGACGCGGTGCGCCGGTGCGCGACGGACGCACGGGCGAACGGCTGGGAGCTCGTCGCCGACACCTCCGACGACCCCGACGCCCCAGGACCCCGTGAGGTGATGGCCGGCTACACCACCCTGGTCACCGAGGTCCTCGACGTCCTGGGCCGGGACCGGCCCCCGTCGCACGTCGTCGTCCCCGGCGGTGTGGGGGGTCTGGCGGCGGCGGTGATCGCCGAGACCTGGCGGGCGCTGGGACCGGATCGGCCCGACGTCGTCGTGGTCGAGCCGGCTTTGGCCGCCTGCCTCAGCGTCAGCGCCCGGTCCGGGGCACCGACCCCGGTCACGATCCACCGGGAGACGGTGATGGCCGGGTTGTCGTGCGGTGAGGTCTCCGCACCGGCGTGGCCGATCGTGCACGCCGGCACCTCGGCGTTCGTCACCCTCGACGACGCGACCGTGCCCGCCGCGATGCGCCGGTTGGCCCAGGCGCCGGCC
>SLDB01000231.1 GCA_007125475.1 Nitriliruptoraceae bacterium
AAGCCGTCGGGCCCACTGGAGCGGTCCGGCTGATTGGATCCCCCGACGGAGAACTCACCCGCGTCGATGTCGACGCACCCGGTGGTCGTCGTACGATACGGACGGACGCCTCGGGCGCTGCGGATGTCCGAGCGTGTCCAGCCGACGGCTGTCGATGCGAATGCTGTCGGACCAGTTCGGAGACCGGAGGCCGATCAGGGTCGGGGCTGAAAGTGACGGTGTCCCCATCTACGACGGCGCTCCATCCACCGGCGTCGAACCGGCGGTGGTGGCGGCGACAGAGGAGCGCGGCCGAGTCCGGTGAGAGGCGGCCTCCCGCCGCGAACGGCGTGGCGAGGTGCGCCACATCACACCAGGCGGCCGGAGCAGAGCAACCTTCCCAGGTGCAGCCCTGATCACGCGCGATGAGTGCCCGCCACAGCCCCACGGGGACGGTACGCACCGCAGCGGACGCAGCGATCGGAGCCCCCGAGGCGTCGAGGACGACCCGTGTGACGTCGCAGTCACCGAGCAGGTAGCGGACGTCGCTGAGCGTGACCGTCTCTCCGCCACCGAGACGTGCCGTGGTTTCCGTGCCCCCGCGTTGCCGGGCCAGTTCGTCGGCGCTCACGAGGATCGTGACGTGTGGACGCACCCCATGCTGCGTCGGCGCTGCGCCAGCCCGTAGCGAGGCGTTCGCCAACGTCACCAGACCATCCGCCCGGCGCTGATCATGTGTACGGGTGTCGTCGCGCGTCGGCGCCGGGGTGAACGCGGCGAAGGCCGTCCGGACAACCTCGGCATCGGTGCCGTACAGCTCCCCGGAGAAGCGCAGCCCTCCCGACGACGTGTGGTGGTAGGAGAATCGTCGCCGGCTCCGCTGACGCCGCTCGAGCGTCCGCAGCCGGCTTGCGTCGGCTTCGGCGATCAGTCGCCGGGCGTGCCGACCAAGGGCCACCGGGTCACACGTCGCCGCGAGGTCGATGAGCTCGGCCTCGACGGCGTCGCGCCGGTCCTCGGGCAGGTGCGGCAACGTCTCGGTGATGACGGACGCGTGCTTCGCCGTCAATCGGCCGTCGCTGAACGCCGTGTTCGTCGCGGGCGCGTCGGCGAGCCGGCGTCCGGTCCCCGAGACCTCCCGGGCCTCAGCCGGCGTGAGCCCCAGCTCACCGGTGAGGAACTCCCGGGTCGGACGTTCCCCGGCGCTGGGTCCGGCCCCGACCCCAGCGTCCGATTGTTCGCGTCGTTGCAGCGCACCGGCGATCCTCGCCCGAGCTGCTTCGAGGCGACGCAGCGGACCCCGGAGCTCGACGAGGAGTGCCTGCAGCGCCGTCCGGTCCAAGTCTGCGAGGTCGACCGTGCCGAGGGCGTCCACGGCCGCGTGGAGTGGAGCCGCCGACCAGAGCTGCGTGGAACTCTCGCGAACGGCACCCCCGGCACTCATCGACGTGCCACCCGCCCCGGGCGCAGACCCAACGGCCGGTGCCTCGCTCCGGGCCGGCTGCGGCGCGGTGGTGGTGGGGCCCGGACTTGACGGGTGGGGAGCCTCGGACAGCCCGTCTGCCGCCGTGACGCCGTCGAAGCGTCCGGACACGTCGTATCCGTCGACGACCCCCTCACTGGCCATGCGGTGGTGTGCGGAGATCCGCCAGCGATACCCCACCTGACGAACGTCGTGGTGGTCTGTCCCGGTGTGCGCCTCGCGGCGACGCCGGTGGACGGTCCGGCCACGACGGCGGTACCGATCACCGACGGCGACACGCGGTGCGTTCGTCACGGCGTCTCCGGGTCCTGACCGTGCCCTCGGGCGCGGGCCCCTACACGGGGTGTGGTGACCGGGAACCCCGGTGTCGTCGTTCCCGACGTCATGCATCGATTCCCTGACGGACGATCCCTGCTGTTGCCGTCATGGTAATCGAACACATGTTCGATTTCACGTCTCTTCGGTGCTCTGTGGAAGCCCTGACCGCGGCGCCGCACCGGCGGTGAGCAACGCGACCTCCGACCCACCAACGCGCGAGCCCGCAGACGCGCGAACCCAGCGACGCACCAGCCCACCAACGCTCGAACCCACGAACGCGCGAACGCAACCACCCACGACCGTGAAGACATCCACGAACGACCACGCACGGAAACCAACACGCACGGAAACCACCACGCACACGCACGCCCCACCGCCGAACGCCCCACCCACGAACGCGATGGTCCGGGACGGGCCGGCGGTCGTGCAGAATGGGGGTCCGCGGCTCGGCATCGAGGGGCGACATGCTCACGAAGGCGCTGCAATGACGGCAACCGGACCGGATCGGGAGCTCACGCTCACCGCCGGCTGCTTCGGCGCACGGGACTGGGCGCGGGTACGGCGCGCTGCGTGGCAGGCCACGCCGCTCGACGACCCGGCGTTGTCGGCGGCCGCTGAACTGGTGGCGAGACAGGAACGCCACGGTGCCTGCCTCGCCGCCATCCCATTCGGGGTCCTCGCGCTCATGCCCGGGATCCGCCGCCTGGGGTACGCCGCGACGGCGGGCCTGGCATCGGTCGCCGCCGTCGCCGACCGGTGTGCGGCCACGGGTCCCGCCGCGGGGCCCCCTCGCGGGGCGCGCCGTACGCGATCGCGGCCGACCGACGGCCTGACCTTCCTGATCGGCCTGGTCGGCATCACCGCCAGCGTGAGCGCCTGGTTCCGACTTCGACGCGCCATCAGCATCCACGCCGCGCAGGCCGACCACGAAGCCCTCACCGCCCGCATCCACGACCCGCTGGGGCGTAGCGACACGTCAGCATTGAGGATCGTGGGCTGAGTGCTCCGCGGCACCATCGGTCGCCGGGAAGCCGGTGTCGCGACGGACACCACGGACCTCCAACGAGGTCACCGGGCACGAGGAGGCGCTCCCCGGGTTACCGTCCTGCCATGACGTCAACGCACCTGCCCGGTCGTGGCACCGCGGCGCCACTCCTCGTCATCCTGGCCGTGCTGGTCACCGCCTGTTCCCCGATGGAGAACCCGGACTCGGCCGGCCCCCCGGCCCCGGAGTACCCCGAGGTCATCCGGTACACCGCACTCGGCGATTCCCTCGCCACCGGGACGGGGGCCGAGTCGAGCTACGTCGACGAGTACGCGGCATGGATCGAGGAGGAGACGGCCTCGACGGTCGAGGTCACCAACGTCGCCGTCGACGGGTGGACGAGCCACGACCTCCTCGAGATGCTCGACACCGACGGCGAGGTGCGAGCAGCCGTCGGTGAGGCCCACGTCATCACCTGGAGCATCGGCGGCAACGACCTGCTCGACGTCCTCGCGCAACTCCTCCGGGGGGCGTGCGAATCCGTGGATCCGCGCCCCTGCCTCGAAGACGGGGTCGAGGGCGCTGTCGAGCGAAGTGACGAGGTGATCAGGGAGATCCTCGCGCTCCGCGACGGGGACCCGGACGGGTTGAGGACCTTCGACCTCTACCTGCCATTCTCGGGCCACCCCTATGTGGGGCCGTTCGTCGACCTCCTCCGTCCACACCTGGACGCGTTCAACACCGAGGTGGCCGCCACCGCGGCGGCACACGACGTCCCCGTCGGTGAGGTCCATCGTGCGTTCCACGGTCCGGATGGTGACGGTGATCCGTCCTCGGACGGCCTGATCTCGCACGACGGACTCCACCCGAGTGACCATGGCCATCGGGTGATCGCCGAGGTCCTGGCCGATCTGGGGCTCGAGCTCGCCGATCGCGACTGACCCCGGCCGACGATTCCGCGGAGACCGGGGGCGACGACCGCGTGAGCAGTCGCGGCAGCAGATCCGCCCGGGAACCGGCCAAGGCGACGGCGTCAGCCACCCCGGCAGCCGTCCCGCCCGGCGGGAAACGACGCCGACGGCGTCAGCGACGGCGTCAGCGGGCGCGCCAGCGGAGGGCCCGGCGCTCGATGACGCCGGTGATGGAGAACAACACCAGCACGAACAGCATGATCAGGAAGATCAGGGCGAACACCAGGCCGGCGTTGTACTGGCTCTGGGCGAACATCAGCATGTAGCCGAGCCCCCGTGAGGACGCGACGAACTCCCCGACGACGGCACCGGTGAACGCGAAGCCGACCGCGATCTTGAGGTTCCCCAGCACACGGCCGGCGATCGACGGGACGTAGACCTCGCGCAGCAGCACGCGGGTCCCCCCGCCGAAGGTGCGGATC
Source organism: Nitriliruptoraceae bacterium (assembly GCA_007125475.1). Taxonomy (GTDB): domain Bacteria; phylum Actinomycetota; class Nitriliruptoria; order Nitriliruptorales; family Nitriliruptoraceae; genus SLDB01. Next base: position 4,159 of record SLDB01000231.1, read on the forward strand.
CGGTCGATGAGGCGGTTGTCGGTGTCCTGGATCCCGCCGTAGACGGCCGAGAACACCAGGACCGAGACGAGGAGGAACGACAGCGCCACCTTCGAGGAGATCCCGATGCCGAGCCAGATGATCAACAACGGCGCGAAGATCACCCGTGGGACCGCGCTGAGCAGCACCATGACCGGCTCGATGAGCTCCGCCATGGGCCGGAACAGCCCGGAGACCGCCCCCAGGACCACACCGACGGCGATCCCGAGGACCAGGCCCAGCAGCGCCGCGGTGAACGTCGCCTCCAGATGGGGGAAGATGCTGCCGTCGGCGAACAGCCCGACGAGGATCTCACCGACGGCCGTCGGTGATGAGGCCGTGAACGGGTCGACGATCCCCGTCCGCGTGAGGGCCTCCCACGCCGCCAGGAGGACGAGGACCGCCGCGGTTCGGCGGATCCCGACGCCGGCACGCTGACGCCACGCCGCCGGTCCCTGCGCGGGGTCACGGTGGGTGTCGGCCGGAGTGGTGGCGGTGGCGTCTGTGCCGACGGGGGCGCCGGCCTGGGCATCGTCGACCGGTCGCGGGGTACGTGCGGTGAGCGTCGTCATGCCTGCACCTCCAACCGGCGCCGGTCCGAGGAGACCCCGTCGACGACCCCCGCCAGTCCGTGCCACAGCTCCTCGAGGAGCGGGGCGAACTGGGGGTCGGTGCGTGTGGCCACCAGGTCCCGTGGACGGTCGAGCGGGATGTCGTAGCGCTCGACGATGTTCGCTCGCGGTCCGTTCGACATCAGGTGGACCCGGTCGGAGAGCGCGATCGCCTCTTCGAGGTCGTGGGTGACCAGGACCACGGTGATGTCGTGGGACTCGACCCACGACAGCAGGTCGGCGGTGACGCGGTGACGCACGATGGCGTCGAGGGACGCGAACGGCTCGTCCATGAGCAGCATGCGTGGCCGCGGCGCGAAGCTCTGGGCGAGCGCGACGCGTTTCCGCTGACCGCCCGAGAGCTGCTGGGGGAACCGGTCGCCCAACCCGGACAGACCCATCCGGTCCAGCCACACGTCAGCCTCGGCCTCGGCCGCCCGACGCGACTCACCACGGATGACGAGGGGGAGCGCGACGTTGTGCCGGGCGCTGCGCCAGGGGAGCAACGCGTCGTCCTGGAACAGGAAGCCCACGTCCCGGCGGTCGACGTCGAGGTCGATGCTGCCCCGGTCCGGTTCGTGGAGGCCGACGACGGCTCGCAGGATGCTGGACTTCCCGCACCCGGACGGGCCGACGAGGGCGGCGAACTGGCTGGCGGGGACCGTCAGGCTCAGGTCATCGAGGACGGGAGTTCCGCCGTAGCCGAGGGCGAGGTCGGTGATATCGAGCATCAGGCGAGCACCGTGGTGTCGAGGGCTTCGTCGAGGGTCACCGTGCCGTCGATGGCTCCGGCCTCGGTGAGGGAGGTGATGACGCGCTCGGCGGCGTCGGTGTCGAGCGTGACATCGGTGGGCCACAGCGAGGACCGGTACCGCTCGACGATGTCGCCGAGGAGGTCGAGGTCCTCGCCGGCGGTGAGTTCGCTGGGCAACGCCGCGAGGAGTTCGGAGACGTCAGCGGTCTGCACACGCTCGAGCCCACGGGTCATGGCGCGCGACATCGCCTGCAACTGTTCGGCGCGTTCCTCCTGTTCCCCGTCCCTCACTGCGATCCCCATGAACTCGTACGCCCCACCGAACACCTCGGTGGCGTCATCGATGTCCATGAAGTTCACCAGCTCCCGGGCACCGTCGTCGACGAGGCGTGTGAGCGCCGGCTCCTGGACCATCCCGGCGTCGACCTGGCCGAGCCGCAGGGCGTCGTAGAGGTTCGTGCCGAGGGTGGCGAACTCGACGCTGGACGGATCCACCCCGGCCCGGTCGAGGACGTAGAGCATGATGGTGTGGTCCGCGTTCCCGAGCGAGGAGACCCCGATCTGTCGACCGGCGAGGTCCTCGATGGAGGTGATGTCGTCGGCGGTCTCGACCGCGGTGGCCAGGGCGAACAGGGGGAGGCGACCGGTAGTCATGAACCGCTTCACCGTCGCGCCGCTGGCGACCGCACCGACCTGGGCGTCGAAGGAGCTCGCGGCGTAGTCGACGGCACCGCCGTTGAGTGCCTGGACCGCGTCGCCACCGCCACGGCTGTACACCAACTCGACGTCGAGGCCTTCGTCCGCGAAGTACCCCGCATCGCGCGTCACCTCGTACGGCACGACGCACAGCAGTTGGCCGCAGAACGCCAGCGTCACCGGCTGAAGCGATCCGCCGGACGGATCCGAGGATCGCACACCGCAGGCCGCGAGTCCGGCGGCCCCGACGGTCACGATCATGCCCTGGAGGAGGCGGCGACGGGTCACGACCTTCGAGGCGAGGTCACCGCCCAACGCGGCTGATGCGCCGCTGGGGCCGGAGGGCGTGCAGCAGTCCACCTCGTCCTCCTGGTGTGCGAAATCTGTCGTCGGGGTCGGGGGTGCTCGGGGCGGATCGCCGGGGCTGATGGGACCGCTGTCCGAACACCGGATGTGGCGCGGAGGAACCGAGATCCTCGACGCACCGTGAAGGATCCGGTCGCGGTCACGGCGGACACGGCCGGCCCGCCTGCAGGTGCGGCGAGCCTCGACGAACGCGGTCGGTCCGCCCTGGCGCTCCCGGCCAGGTTGGAGGTCGCACCGTCGCGGTGACGGCGGCGACGCCGGGCGTGGCCGAGGGCGATCGTCGCGTGTGTGGTCGTGGTGTGCGGTCGTGGCTTGCGGTCATGGTTCGCGGTGGCGTCAGGCACCGGGCACAGACGGTACGTCCCGCCTCCGACGGGTTCCGACGGCAGCAGGGAAACCGTGCGAACCCGGGCTCCCCCGCCGGCCGTCGACCCACCGCGTGGATACGCCGTTTACGTCGCCGCGGGATCACGCCGTCCAGGACGCCGCGGGATCACGCCGTCCACGTCGCCGCGGGATCACCCGATCCGGATCACAGCGTGATGACGTGATCCGGCGGGTTGCCGGCGAGCGCCGCGTAGAGATCCGGAAAGCACCCGACCGTCACCCCGTCGACGACGTCCTTGACCACCACGCCGCCGGAGTCCGGATCGCCGGTCGCCAGCCCCCGTTCGACGGCGCAGCGATCGCACATCATCAGCAACATGCCGTGCTGTCTCGCGAACTCCCCGAGCCGCTCCCCGATGGGGTCAGAAGCCCGGAGGACGTAGTTGTTGTCATCGAAGAAGAACATCCCGACGACCTCGGCGCCGTGCCGGTCCTCCTCGAGTTGCGGCAGGATCATCTGAGCGATCTTGTAACTGGAGTTGCGTCCAGCCGTGGCGAATACGTACGCGATCTTCACCAGAACTCCATTCGCGGCGCATCCATCGGGGGTGGTCGTCCTACCACCGGGGGCAAGCAGCCGCGAGTCGCAGCGGCGCCGTCACGCAGCGGCGCGGTCACGCAGCAGCGCCGTCACCGGGCGGCATGGTCAGCCAGTGCACGGGGGCGGGAGAGCCACGCCGCTCCGGCCACGACGACACCGACCGTGACGAACGAGACGACCGGCGCCGTGGCGTCGGCGAGCCCGCCGTTCACCGCCGCCGCCAGTGGCCGTGAACCGACCCAGGCGACGAGCCACAACGCCATCACCCGGCCGCGCAGGTCGTCAGGGAGCCGCTCCTGCAACTGCGTGGTCAGGCTCGTCAGGGCCAACGTCATCCCGAACCCCCCGACCCCGAGGGAGGTGACGGCGAGCGCCGGCGTCGGACTCAACCCGGCGCAGGCGATCCCGGCGGCGAGGAGTCCCAGCCCGGTGGTGCCGAGCCGTGACAGGCCCAGGCGACCGCGTAACCAAGTGAGGCCGACGAACGCGATCCCGGCCCCGACGCCGAACGCCGAGGCGAGGATCCCCACCAACGTCGATCCCTGGCCGAAACCGTCGGCCACCGACGGGGTGAGGGTGATCACCGGGTCGGCGCCGACCCCGATCGCGGCGACACCCGACAGGAGGAGGAGGCTCGTACGGTCCCGCCCGAGGTAGGCCAGCCCCGCACGTACCCGCATGTCGGCGCCCGCGCGGCTCTCCGCACGGGACTGGATCTTCAGCGGGAGAACGACCAGCGCGAACACGAGGTTGGCGGCGGCGGCGATCGCGAACGCCGAGGCGGGCCCGAACGCGGCGGCGACCAAGGCACCCACGGCCGGTCCCGCGGCGCGGGCCACCGTCGGCGGCACCGTGTTCAGCGCCACCGCCGGGGACAGCTCACCGGGTCGGACCAGCGCCGGGATCATCGCGTTCTCGGCCGGGCCGCCGATGGCGTAGCCGAGCCCGGTGACGAACGCGGTGAGCACGATCGGCCAGGCCCCCGGGAGCCCGTCGACCCCGACCAGCCAGATCCAGGTGGCCATCGCTGCGGCCGCCGCCGTGACCAGCAACCGGCCGGCGACGAGGAGGTGACGTCGATCCGCCCGGTCGGCGATGGCACCGCTGATCGGGCCGAAGAGGAGTTGTGGCCCGAACTGGGCGACGCTGACCATCCCGACGACGAACGCCGATCCGGAGAGTTCGTACGCGAGGATCGCCGCGACGATGCTGTATATCCAGAACCCGCCGGAGGACAGCACCTTGGCGGCGAAGAACGGGCCAAAGATCGGGTCGACCAGGAGCTTCAGCGACCCACGTGGCGGCTCGTCGTCCGTGACCGGATCACGCATGGTGGTAACCGACGAGGTCATCGGTCACCTCGACCATGGCCGGCCGTGGCAGTTTGGTCTCCATACATGTGCGTCTACCACACAGATGGTCCGCGAGCGAACCACGCCACCGATCCCGGCGCCACGCGCTCGACGACTGCCGCGGATCGCGGGCGCGCACAGCGACTCCCGCGCGCCCGACGACTCCCGGGCGCCCGACGACTCCCGGGCGCGCACGGCGACTCCCGCGCGCGCGACGACCGCCGACCGCGTCGGGTTACTGCCGCA
>SLDB01000046.1 GCA_007125475.1 Nitriliruptoraceae bacterium
CGGATACCGGGTACGGCCGTGGTCATCGGGCACCCTCCATGGTCGGTTGGTCCTGCACCAGACGGTCCGCCACGGCCGTCGCCACGCGGAGACAGCTGCCGATCCCACGCCGTCGAACACCGCGCCGGCGACCTCGATGCGGTGTCGGAGCGGCGGTCGAGCCGGTCGTCGCGGGCACGACCCGCCGACATCCGCACGACGAACCCTCCGTCGGTGCGCGACAGGTGCGGCCACTGGTGACTCAGGAACGTCGCCGGCCTCCGGGACCGTCACGGAGACGCCGGCGTCGGCGAGGCGGACCGCGGCCAGCAGCCCGGTGACCCCGACGCCGACCACCACGACGTGTCGGGGTTCCCGGCTCACCCGGTGGGCTCCGCGTCGACCACGACGACCTCCAGCTCCATGCCGGCGTCGCGGTGACCGGGCACCGAGCACCACGCCACGCTCGACGCCGTGCGTGGGTCGAGCGTGACGTTGATCGCCTCACCCGGCCGCACGGTGCCGCTCTCCCAGCCGTCGTCGAACACCAGGTCGTGGACGATCGCGCCGTCGTTGCGCAGGTGCAGCTGCAACGCACGACCCGCCTCGACCTCGAGGCGCTCGGGCTCGTAGTACATGTCGCCGGCGGTCACGACGATGTCGGCGTCCTCCGGCGAGTCCGCCGGGGCGGGTGCCGCCGCGCACCCGAGCAGGACCAACGCCCCGGCCGCGACCGTCGATCCCACACCGATTCGTGCACGGGTGCGTGTACGGGGGGGCGTCACCAATGCACCTCCACGGGGCGCGTTCGCCTCGTCAAACGATGAGTTATCTGCTAAACGTAGCACCTCATCGTCGAGCCCTCCGGAGATGGCCGCCCCGCTGCCGTACTCCCCGGGCAGGAGGCCAGCGACATGCCCGAGGTCCGCAGCTCCCGGATCCACGACCCGCTCCGGGCGTTCCGGCGGTTCGCGATCGCCACCACCGCGGCCACCCTGGTGCTGATCGCCATGGGTGGCGCGGTGCGGGCGACGGACTCCGGACTGGCGTGCCCTGACTGGCCGGCCTGTTACGGGCAGTGGATCCCGCCGGGCGACCTCAACATGTGGCTAGAGCACAGCCACCGCCTGTGGGCGGGCGTGGTCGGCCTGCTCATCGCCACCCTGACCGTCTGGGCCTGGGTCCGCCACCGCCGATCGCCCTGGCTGTGGCGCCTCGGCGCGGTGGCCAGCGGCCTGGTCCTCGTGCAGGCGGGTCTCGGCGCCGCGGTGGTGCTGCTCCACCTGCGCGCCGGGTTGGTCGCCTCCCACCTGGCGATGTCGTGGGTGATCGTGGCCTGCCTGCTGGCGATGATCGCGTTGACCACGTTGCGCGCGGCGCCCGACACCATCCAGGGCCTTGCCGCCCGCGCGGCCGAACGCGACGTCGGGCGCTGGGCAGCGGTCGTCGCGGCCGCGGTCCTCGCCCAGGGCGTACTCGGCAGCCAGGCCACCGGTCACGGTGCGGCGTACGTCTTCAACGCCGTCCCGATCTGGCTCGTCGAGGAGGGCTGGACAGGTACCTCGCGCGAGATCCTCCACGTCACCCACCGCGCCGCCGGCTACCTCGTCGCCGGCCTCGTCATCGCGCTGGCCGTCGCCGCCCGCCGCCGCAGCCACGGCGTCCCCGGCACGCCGCGCTGGGTGGTCGTCGTCCCCATGATCGCGGCGGTGCTGGTCGTCGTGCAGGTCGGGCTCGGGGTCACCAACGTCCTCACCCGCGCCACGGTGTGGAGCGCGCTGGGGCACCTCACCGTGGCGAGCTGGTTGTGGACCGCGACCGCACTCGCAGCCGCGCTCGGGCTCACCAGCGGCCGAGGCCGGCCGAACGAGCCCCACGAGGAACCCGCCCGATTGCAAACCCTTAGTGAATGACTTATCGTTATTCCGGTGGATCGTTATTCCGGTGGTCCGTGCACCCGACGTCGGACGCACCGGCCCGAGCCGCTCCGCCCCCCGCCCGCTGCTGAGGAACGCCCATGACCGCCACCGTCTCCCTCGCCACGACCCCGGCCGACGCCCGCGCCGTCGACGCCGTGCAGGAGCACCACGCCGAGCTCCTCGGCGCGCTGTCCACCCACGTCGAACGACTCCTGACGGCCGTCAGACGCCACGACGAGGCCGCCTGGGAAGCTCCCCGGGACGCGCTGACGCACTGGTGCGAGCATGAGCTCGTACCCCACGCCGTCGCCGAGGAAGCGGCCCTGTACCCGGCGGCTGCCGGCCTGGGCCCCGGTCGCCTCCTCATCGCGGCGATGACCGCGGAGCACACCACGATCCGTCGGCTGGTCAGCGAACTCGCCGCCGCCGACGAGCCGGTGGGGGCTGCCGCGACCGGCGTCGCCCTCCGTGTGGTGTTCGAGAGCCACATGACCACGGAGAACGAGCAGATCCTCCCGCTGCTCGCGGGCGATCCGGCGACCTCGCTGGCCGACCTCCTCGAGGGGATGCACGACGCGTTGGGGGAGGCAGCTTTCGAGGGTGGACACGTCGAACCGCAGGAGGCGCACAGCGGCCACGTCTGCGCGTGCCACGAGGCCGACGAGGAGCTCCCCGAGCTCGACGCCCGCCTGGTGCCCCACGCCATCCGCCACGCCACGATCTTCGGGGCGCTCGACGCCGTCCGCCCGGGCCACGGCCTGGTGCTCGTGGCGCCGCACGACCCCTTGCCGCTCCTGGCGCAGGTCGAGGAGCGCGACCCCGGCGCGTTCGCCGTCGACTACCTCGAGTGGGGACCCGAGGCCTGGCGCCTGCACTTCCAGCGATCCGCCTGACCCCCTTGACCGGACCACGCCACGTCGGGCGGACGACACCCGACCCCGCGGCGAGCCCCGGGTCCGCGCCCCGGATCCCGCGGCACCGCCTCCTGTTGCTGGCGGGCGGTGGGGTTGGGCTGCTGCTGGGGATGTACACCGGTCTGGCCCGAGCAGGCATCGAGCACCGGTTCGTCGCCGCCGACCTGCACGGCATCCAGATGGTGATCGGGTTCCTCGGGACGCTGATCGCGCTCGAGCGCGCGGTCGCCCTCGGTTCGCGCTGGGGCTACGCCGCCCCCACCCTCAGCGTCGCCGGGGTACTGGCCCTGCCGTTCACCCGGCTGGCCGGTGGGCTGCTCCTCACCGCCGCGGGCGGTGTGGTCGTCGCCACCACCCTCGAGCCGTGGCGCCGCGGCAGCCGTGAGGCGCACGTGGCGATCATGGCCACCGGCGCGCTGGCCTGGGTCACCGCGATGGTGCTGTGGCTCACGGGGGCCGGCCCGATCCGGATCACCCCGTTGCTGGCCGCGTTCCTGGTGCTCACCATCGTCGGGGAGCGACTCGAGCTCAGTCGGCTGTCCCTGCCGTCACCGGAGAGCCGGAGACGGTTCCACCTCGCCGTGGCGGTGTTCACCGCCGGTGTCGCGATCGCGCCGTTCTCGCGGGGCACCGGGCTGCTCCTCGGCGGCCTGGGCCTGATCGGCCAGGTGCTGTGGTTGGGCCGGTACGACCTCGCGCGCCGAACGATCCGACGCCCGGGTGTCACCCGGTTCGCCGCCACCTGCATCCTCGCCGGCTACCTGTGGTTGGCGGTCAGCGGCCTGCTGTGGGTCGCGATGGGGCTGGGAGCGAGCGGACCGCTGCTGCACGACGCGCTGGTGCACGCGCTGTTCCTCGGGTTCGTGCTCTCGATGGTCATGGGCCACGCCCCGATCATCGTCCCCGCCGTGCTGCGGACCCCGTTGGGCTTCCACCCGGTGGCCTACGTCCCGCTCGGGCTCCTCCACCTCTCGGTGGCGGTGCGTATCGGGGCCGATCTCGCCGGGTCGTACCCCTGGCGGGAGGCGGCCCTGAACGGCAACGTCGCCGCGATCGTGGCGTTCGTCGTCGTCACGGTGACCATGCTCCGGCGTGTGCGCGGCTGAACGCGACCGGGCAGCTCCGACGTGGCCCACTCGACGCACCGCCACGCAGGCGGGAGGACCCGTTAGGGTCGATGGTCGAACCGGCCGGGAGGCGACGTGGTCGATGCGGGGTCGCACGGCGGAGGGCGCCTGCTGGTGGATGCGATGAACGTGCTCGCCAGCCGCCCCGACGGCTGGTGGCGTGACCGCGAGGCCGCCTACCGTCGGCTGATCACCCAATTGCAGCCGCTGGCCGCCGGCCGGCCGGGTCCGGTGATCGTCGTGGTCGAGGGCAGGGCTGGTGACGCGCTCGCGCCGGGCACCCACGGTGACGTCGAGGTCGTCCATGCCGGCACTCGCGGGCCCGACGCCGCCGACGACCGCCTGGTCGCCCTGGTCGAGGCAGCCGCGCACCCGGCGAGCGACACGGTCGTCACCGCCGATCGCGCGCTGCGCGACCGCATCGAGGCCATCGGCGCCACCGTGATCGGGCCGGGAGCACTCCGGGGGCACCTCGACGACCGTGGATCGTGACCGTGGGTCCAGAGCCCGGGCGCTCTCCGTCGCGCCACGAGCGTGGCGGCCTGCTGGCGAGGCGTCGTCCGACCCGACGCCGGCGCAGGATGGTGCCGTGCCGTGATGGTCACCGGCCTTCGACGGTGCGGACCTCGATCTGCCCCTCGAGGGTGCGATGGACCGGACACCGGTCAGCGATCGAGAGCAGCTGATCACGGGTCGGGCGGTCGAGCTCGCCGTGCAGGGTCACGACCCGGGTGAACCGTTCGATGCGTCCGTCGGCGTGATCGCAGTCGGCGCAGTCATCGGCGTGAACGCGGTCGAACGTAACGGTGGTCGTGACGTCGGTGAGTGGCAGCTGCTTGCGGTCGGCGTACATCCGCAGGGTCATCGAGGTGCACGCGGCGAGCCCGGCAGCCAGGTAGTCGTAGGGCGTGGGGCCGGCCTCGGCGCCGCCGACCGACCGCGGCTCGTCGGCGACCAGCGTGAAGCCGCGGGACGACACGGCAGTCGTGAGCCCGTCGCTGGTGCGCGCCACCGCTCCGACGTCGTCGTAGGACCCTGCTCCGCGCGGAAGCGCCGGCAACGACTCGTCCGCGGGGTTGCGTCCGGGATCGACCGTAGGGGATCGGCGTCCGGCTCCCCGATCGCTCGGTCACCGTTGCGAGCCACAGGCTACCCAGCCGGTACCCGTCGCCTCCCTGCAGCCGGACGCGAGTTCACGGCAGCACGTCCCGGAGCTGATCCAGGGTCGGCGAGCCTTGTGGCCCGTCGGGGGTCGCGTACACCCGACACGCCAGCCCGGTCGGTTCGTCCCCGGTCGTGAACGGATCGACGCCGTCGACCAGCACCGTCGGCGAACCGGCGAACCCCAGACGCTCGGCTTCCTCGGGTGTGTCCACCACTTCGTGGACCAGCTCGAACCCGGGCTCGGCGGCCAGGCTGCGCAACCGACGGTCGGCGACCTCCCAGTTCGGGCAGCCATCGAAGTACCGCAGCGTCACTTCGGTCATAAGCGTGCTCCCGTCGGTGTCCAGTACCGTGACGCTACGGCTTCCATCGCACTGGAAGGTCAACCCACGGGAAGGTCGAGAGGAGCCAGCGATGTTGATCGGTGAACTCGCGACCGCCACCGGTGTGAGCACCAAGACGCTGCGCTTCTACGAGGCCGACGGGCTGCTCCCCGAACCGGATCGCACCGCGGCCGGGTACCGCGTCTACACCGAGACCGCCGTCGACCGGGTGCGCTTCATCCGGAAGGCCAAGGCCGCCGGCCTCACGCTCGCCCAGATCCGCGAGATCCTCACCATCCGCGACGGTGGGCAGGCGCCATGCGAGCACGTCGCCGGCCTCGTCGACCAACGCATCGAACACCTCGATCGGCGCCTCGCCGAACTCGAACACACCCGCACCGAGCTCCTCGCCCTCCGGGTGCGGCTCGACACCCTCGAGCCAGCCGACTGCCGTGACGAGGTCTGCGTCGCCATCACGAACCCGCCCACCACCGATCGAGCCTGACGGGCCTCGAGGAACGAAGCCCTCCCGCGCCGCGGCTCTGGTCGGACCAGGTCGTCAGCTCGGCAGCGGACACCACCCACCTCCCACGTGGGCCCGTCAGCATCCCCGGACGGGCGCACGGCCGTTCCTGCCATCGCCGGTGGCGGGTCGGATCGCCCACAGGACCAGCCCGGCGAACGCCCGCCCGAGGCCGTCCGCCCGGCCCTGCCGACGGACGCCGGCACGTGCGAGCAACGAGCTCCTCGCGACGGGCGATCAGCGGTCGTGATCCGGGGTCACCACGGGCCCACCGTCGCGCCCCCACTCGGGGACGCCTTGGCGGAGCCTGCGGGCCCGCCGGCCGTGCGCGGCGAGCTTGCGGATGGCGTCGTCGGCGTACGCGCAGTAGGGGCCGCGGCAGTAGGCGACGATCTCCCGGTCGTCGGGGAGTTCGTCGATCACCGAGTCGATGTCCTCGGGGGGTACGGAGATCGCGCCGGGGAGGTGACCAGCGGCGTACTCGCCGGGGGGCCGGACATCGATGAGGGTGAGGTCGCCGGTCTGCAGGCGCGCGAGGAGCTCGTCGCGGTCGATCTCCTCGATCCCGGTGCGGTCGCCGAGGTAGGCGCGGGCGAGCGCCTCGAGGTCGTCGAGCTGCTCGGCGGCGAGGTCGCGGATGGCCAGCCACGCCTCGAGGACCTTGGCGGAGGCCAGCCGGTAGTGCACCCGGGTCCCCTCCCGGCGGGAGGCCAGCAGCCCCGCACGGGCCAGGGTGCGCAGGTGGTGGGAGGTGTTGGCCACCGACTGGTCGATCTCGTCGGCGATCTGCTCCACGCCGCGTTCGCCCTGGGAGAGGATCTCGACGATCTCCGCCCGCCGTCCCGAGCCCAGGGCGGCGGCGATACGACCGAAACCGTCGAACAGGGCGTCCTTGGCTTCGCGGCGGGTGGTCGGCATGGCTGCTCCTGCGATCATCGTCGCAGGATACCGATGCTCAAACAGCTGTTTGACAAGCCCGTCCCCGGTGGGCATCCTTTATTCAAGCGATTATTTGAATGGAGCGGTGATGAGTGTCGTACCTGTGGTCGACGAAGGGTTGGGCAACAGCGCCTACGTGGTCGACCTGGGTGACGGCGGGGCGCTGGTCGTCGACCCCGAGCGCGACCCGCGTCCCTACGTGGGCGAGCTCGAGCGGCGCGGTCTCACGCCCCGGTGGGTGATCGAGACCCATCTGCACGCCGACTTCGTCTCGGGAGGGCGTGAGCTGGCCGGCCTGGGGGCGCGGTTGGCGGCGCCATCGGGCAGCGGGCTCGCCTTCGCTCACCAGGCGCTGGACGACGGTGACGAGCTCGACCTGGGTGGGCTGACGTTGGAGGTGATCGCCACACCCGGGCACACCCCGGAGCACGTGGCCTACCTGTTGCGTGACGGGCGGCACCCGGTGGCGCTGTTCTCCGGTGGGACGCTGATGGCCGGCGGGGCGGCCCGCACCGACCTGCTCTCGCCGGAGATGACCGAACCACTGGCCCGGCAGGCGTACCGCTCGATCCACGACCGGCTGTTCGCCCTCCCCGACGAGTTGCCGGTGTACCCGACCCACGGGGCCGGCTCGTTCTGCTCGGCCGCGCCGGGTGGACGTCGCACGACCACGATCGGCTCGGAGAAGGCCGCCAACCCGCTGCTGACCGACGGCCCGGACGAGGACACCTTCGTCGCGCGGCTGCTGAGCGGCTACGGCAGCTTCCCTCCCTACTTCCTCGAGCTCCGTGACGTCAACCGCGCCGGCGTCACCGTCCACCGCCGCCAGCCACCCGCGCTGCCCCGACGCTCCCCGGACGAGGTCGGGCACGCCATGGACGACGGGGCACAGCTCGTCGATGTGCGGCCCATCGCCGCGTTCGCGGCCGGCCACGTGCCGGGGGCGATCGCCAACCCGTGGCGGGCGCAGTTCGCGACCTGGCTGGGATGGCTGGTCCCCCGCCAGGCCCCGGTGATCTTCGTCACCGACGACGACACCTCCGAGGACGACCTGGTGTGGGCGGCGCTGACGATTGGTTTCGAACGCCTGCACGGGGTGCTCGACGGCGGGATCGAGGCCTGGAAGGCCACGGGTCGACCGGTGACCACCACCCCGCTGGTCCACGCCGACGAAGCCGGTGCCCGTCGCATCCTCGATATCCGTCAGCACCCCGAGTACGCCGCGGGCCACGTCGCCGGTGCGGCGCACGTCGAACTCGGCGCGCTCACCGAGGGTCCCCCGCACCTCGATCCCGGGCCGGTGCTGATCCACTGCGGACACGGCGAACGGGCGATGTCGGCCGCCAGCCTCCTCGAGCGCGCCGGTCACGACGATGTGGCCGTGCTCGCCGGCGGGCCCGACGAGCTGGCCGCCGCCGGCCACCGCCTCGAGGTGGACGGAGGATGAGCCGGTCCGACTCCCCGGTCCGCCTGGGTCTGCGCGAGAACCTGCCGCAGTTCGCGTTGCTGGTCGGCGTCAACGCCCTGGTCGGCGGCATGATCGGCCAGGAGCGCACCGTGCTCCCGCTGCTGGCCGAGCAGGAGTTCGGCCTCACCGCCTACACCGCGATGCTGACGTTCATCTTCGCGTTCGGGCTCACCAAGGCGATCGTGAACTTCTTCGCCGGCACGCTGGCCGACCGCTTCGGCCGCAAGCCCGTGCTGCTGGTCGGGTGGCTGTTCGCCATCCCCGTCCCGCTGATGCTGATCTGGGCCCCGTCCTGGTCGTGGGTGATCGTCGCGAACGTGCTGCTGGGCATCAACCAGGGACTCGCCTGGTCGGTGACCGTGCTGATGAAAATCGACCTCGTCGGCCCGAAGCGTCGCGGCACGGCGATGGGGTTCAACGAGGCCGCCGGCTACGGCGCGGTGGCGGCGGCCGCCTGGGCCACCGGCTACATCGCCGAGATCGCCGGGCTGCGACCCGCCCCGTTCTTCCTCGGCCTGGCGTTCGCCGGTCTGGGCCTGGGGCTGTCCGCGCTGTTCGTCCGCGAGACGACCGGGCACGTCACCGAGGAGCGCAAGGACCACGACGGCGGCGCCAACGGTCACGGGGCAGCGTTCACCCCGCGGCAGGTGTTCGCCCTGTCGACCTGGCGCGACCGGTCGCTGTCGGCCACCAGCCAGGCCGGTCTGGTCAACAACCTCAACGAAGGCATGGCCTGGGGGCTGTTCCCCATCTTCTTCA
>SLDB01000121.1 GCA_007125475.1 Nitriliruptoraceae bacterium
CACCGTCGGCGTCGGGTGCGGGCAACGGCGGCAACTCGGGTGGATCGGCGGGGTCGGCGGGGTCGTCGGGGCCAGCGTCGCCGTCGGGGTCCGTATCGGGGTGCTCGGTGTAGGGCCGGGCGACGAGTCGTTCGCGCTCTGTGTCGTCCATCTCGACGCCGAGGAACACGTAGGGCAGCACGAACCCCGTGGCCACCAGGAGGAGGACGAGCCCGGTGGTGGTGACGGCCTGCGGCACGTGGCGGCGGGGACGGCCCTGAGGCCAGCTCGCCGAGATCCGCTCCCACGCCCGATCGAGGACGGCGTCGTCGTCGAGCGCGGCGCCGGCTCGGTCGGTGTCGTCCGTGGCGCGCCGGGGCCGGTGTCGGCTGATCGCCGAGGCGCGGGCCGAGAGATGGTCGTCGAGCGCCGCCGGCGACGGGACCTCGTCGAGGTGGCGGAGCAGGTGGGTGAACACGCGCACGAGGCCGTCGGTGCCGTGTCCCGGGATCTGCCGGAGGACGGCCGGCGCCCGCCGGGCGTACAGCACGGCGAACGCCGACGCCGATCCCTGCCGCGCGAGGCGGAGGAGCTCGGCATCGGTTCGCTCAGCATGGGACACGGTGACCACCTCGACACGCCGAGCCTAACGCCGTGCCGGGGTGCACCCACCGACTCGACCCACCGACTCGACCCACCGACGGTGCCAGCTAGCCTCGGCGTGTGCCCGTCCTCGTCACCGCGGCCGACGAGCCGCTCTCCCGTCGCATCGCCCTCCGCCTGTTGCAGGAGGGCGGTGAGGTGCGTGCGTACGCGAGCGGCGACACCGCAGCGCTCCGGGCCGCAGGCGCGTTCGTGGCCAGCGGCGACGCGGACGACGAGGGGCGACTCGAGGCCGCCCTCGCCGAGGTGCACACCCTCGTGCACGTCGGAGGCGGGGTGCTCGACGATCCGGAACGGATCGAGGCCGACGCCGCGGTCGCCGCACGCGCCGCGGAGAACGCCGGGGTGCGCCGGGTCATCACCGTCTCGCTCCCCGGCGCCGACCACGCCGCCGACGACGCGGTCAGGCGCGCCAAAGCGGCCGCCGAGGCGAGCCTGACCGCGGTGCCGGCGCCGACGGTGATCCTGCGCGTCGGACTCGTCGACACCCCCGCGCTGCGGGACGCCCTGCTCACCTCGGGGTTGGACCGCGACGCGCTCGCGGCACGCGTGGCGCCGGTGCGGGTCGACGACCTCGTGGAGCTCGTCGTGGCGTTCGACCGGGCCCGGGCCGAGAGCACCGACGGACGACTCGTCGTCGCCGCCGACGGGCCCACGTGGACGTCGGTGGCGGGGTACCTCGACCAGGTCACCGGGGAGGGCGCCGGGCGGGTGGGCCGACGCCTGCCGCGCCCCGAGGTCGGTGCTCGACTCTCGGCGTTGCTGCGTGGTCCGTGGGCTCCGCACGAACCCGGGACCGTGGACGGCTGGTCGTTCTTCGGTATCGAGCCCGGGACCCCCGGCCCCGAGCTCGATACCCGGTGAACCCCACGCGTCGGTGACGGCCGGCCGCGGTGGCCGGCCCGCCCGATCTGGGCTCAGTCCATCTCGGTCGGGGTGTCGATGAACGGCATCATCGCCCGCAACTCGCGGCCGACGACCTCGATCTGGTGCTGCTTGGCCTCGGCACGCTTCTTCTCGAAGAACTCGCCGCCGGACTCGATCTCGGCCATGAACGTGTTCGCGAACGTGCCGTCCTGGATCTCGGCGAGGATCTCGCGCATCGCGGCCTTCGAGGACTCGTTCACCACACGGGGGCCGGAGACGTAGTCGCCGTACTCGGCCGTGGTCGAGACCGAGTAGCGCATCCACGAGATCCCGCCCTCGTAGATCATGTCAACGATGAGCTTGAGCTCGTGCAGGCACTCGAAGTACGCCGCCTCGGGCTGGTACCCGGCCTCGACCAGGGTCTCGAACGATGCCTGGACGAGGTGGCTGACCCCGCCGCAGAGCACCGCCTGCTCCCCGAAGAGGTCGGTCTCGGTCTCCTCGCCGAACGTGGTCTGGAGCACCCCGGCGCGGGTGAGGCCGAGGCCCGCGGCGTACGACTTCCCCAGCTCGAGGGCCGTGCCAGAGGCGTCCTGGTGCACGGCGACGAGCCCTGGGACCCCCTGGCCCTGCTCGTACATCCGGCGGGCGATGTGTCCGGGGGACTTCGGGGCGACCAGGAACACGTCGACGCCCTCGGGCGGCTCGATGAACCCGAAGTGGACGTTGAAGCCGTGGCCGAAGACGAGGGCGTCGCCCGGGGTGACGGCGTCGGCCAGGCCGTCGTTCCACATCCCCTTCTGCGCGGTGTCGGGTGCCAGGACGACGATGACGTCGGCCTCCGCGGCCGCGTCGTTGGTGTCCTTCACCGTCAGCCCGGCCTCCTCGGCCTTGGCACGTGACGACGAGCCGGGACGGAGGCCGACGCGGACGTCGACACCGGAGTCGCGCAGGTTGAGGGCGTGTGCGTGACCCTGACTGCCGTACCCGAGGATCGCGACCTTGCGTCCCTGGATGAGGGAGAGGTCGGCGTCCGTGTCGTAGTAGATCGTGGCCATCGCGTGCTCCTGGATCGTCGCGTGTCGTCGGGGCGGGCCGCGTGTCGGCCAGCGCTTCGCACCCCGTCACGGCCGTCGCCGTGGTGGTCGGCGTGGATCGGACGCCGCCGGCGACGAGCCTACGCGTGCCCGCCGGCAGGGGTGCAACCACCGCCTCCCTTCCGGGTGTGCGCCGGCTGATAGCGTGGCGACGCACCACATCGGCGGCATCGATCACCCCGGCCGGCGGCTTGGGGTTCTCCGGGGAGGGTGGCGTGGCGGACGTCCAGCCCGAAGCCACGGCCCGCCACCACGACGCGAGCGAGGTCGTCACCGCTGATCCCGGTGAGGCGCAGGAGCTCTACCAGGCGCGCGGCTGGACCGACGGGCTCCCGGTGACCCCGCCGACCCGCGAGCTCGTCGACCGGTTCCTGGACGAGGTGGGGTTCGAGGCACGGGACGTCGTCGCGGTCGAGCCGGTCCGCCAGCGCCCGCTGAGCGCGGAGAAGCTCGCGGTGAACGCGGTGATGGCCGGGTGCGTACCGGCTGCGTTCCCGGTGGTCGTGGCGGCGATCCGGGCGATGTGCCGGGAGGAGTACCTGTTGCACGGCTCCTCGGCGAGCACCGGGGGGAGTGCCCCGCTGCTCATCGTGAACGGGCCGATCCGCACCCGGCTCGGGATGAACTCGGGGTACAACGCGCTGGCGAACGCCAGCCGGGCGAACGCCACGATCGGCCGGGCGGTGCGGCTGGTCCTCCTCAACCTCCTCGACTTCGTCCCCGGCCGTTACGACCGCTCCGCCCTCGGCCACCCCGGGAAGTTCACGTTCTGCGTCGCCGAGGACGAGGAGTCCAGCGACTGGGTGCCGCTGGCGCGCGAGCGCCTCCCCGGGCTCGCCGACACCGCCTCGGCGGTCACCGTCGTCGCGTGCTCCTCGCCGCACATCGTGATGAACGAATGGACCCGCGACCCCGAGGAGGTCCTGGAGGCGTTCGCGGCGAGCATCCGGGCGAACATGCTGACGTACTCGATCTGGTCGGGTGACTACACCCTGGTCCTGGGAGGTCAGCTGCGGGACACCCTCACCGCGGCAGGGTGGACCAAGCAGGATGTGCGCCGGTACGTGGCGGGGTCCGCCAGGGTGACCCGTGGCCAGTGGCGGGAGGTCGGAAAGGGCGCCCTCGTCGACGAGGACAACCGCGACCGGGAGTACCGTGCCCTCGATCACCCTGACGATCTCCTCGTCGTGGCGGCGGGTGGGCCCGCGAACGGGTTCGGCGCCGTGATCCCGCCGTGGTACGGCAAGAAGTCCCGGGCGGTGACGGTGCCGATCGAGGAGCCCACCCGCTGAACCCCCGGGGAACCCCGGGTCGATCAGGAGGACGCACATGCGCACCATCACGTTGGACCCGACGTTCGAGGGCCGTGTCACCGACAGCGTGGTCGCACCACGGCCGGCGACGCTGCGTGGGGCCACCGTCGCCCTCCTCGACAACAGCAAGAAGGGGGGGCGTGACCTCCTCGACCGCATCGAGGAGGGACTGTTGGCCGACCACGGGGTCGCCGACACGCGCCGGTTCCGCAAGCCGAACCTCAGCGCACCGGCGCCGTCGTCGATGATGGACGACGTGATCCGTTGTGACGCGGTGATCACGGCGGTGGGTGACTGAGGCAGCTGCTCGTCGTGCAGTTTGCACGACTCCATCACCGCCGAGCTCGCCGGGGTCCCCGCCGTGGCGGTCCTCACCGACCGGTTCACGTCGATCGGCGACCTGCTGGCCGAGGCCCGGGGCTTCCCCGGGTACCGCTACGCGGTGATCGCCCACCCGGTGAGCCTCGACGACGCCGACGCGCTGCGCGTCAAGGCCGACGAGGCCCTACGGCAGTGCCTCGAGCTGCTGACGTCGTGAGCGCCGGGAGGCCTCGAGGACCGCGCGCCGGTGCGTGGCCCCCGGCGCGTCGTCCGGCACCTCGGGGACCTCGTCGTAGTACTGGGCGAACACCGCCCGCAGGGCGAGGATCGCCTCGCCACGCAGTTGGGAGACCCGGGCGTCACTGACCCCGAGCTCGACGGCGAGGTCGGCGAGGCTGCGGGCCCCCAGGTCGTGCTCCTCGATGATGCGGCGGAGCCGTTCGTCGAGGAGGGCCACCGATCGTTGCAGCAGCTCGCGGGCCTCGGCGTGCTCGGCGGCGTCGGTGGGGAGCCAGCCGGGGTCGTCCTCGACGAGGCTCTCGACGATCGGTACCTCGTCGTCGGGCGACGCCGGCAGTTCTGCCGCCAGGACGGTGACGGCGAGCTCGTCCGCCTGGGCCCGAACGACCTCACCCACCGGCACGCCGAGTTCACGGGCGACCTCGTCGGTGCTGGGCTCGCGGTTCAGCACGCCGTGCAACCGTGCGGTGGCCTCGTCGATCTGCCGCAGTTGCCGTCGCAGCGAGCGCGGGGCGAAGTCCCGGCGACGGACCTCGTCGAGGACGGCGCCGCGGACACGGAAGGTCAGGTACCGCGCGAACGGGACGCCGTCCGCCGCGTCGAACCGTGACGCGGCGTCGACGAGTCCGTGGGCGGCCGCACCTCGCAGATCGTCGCGGTCGACGTGCCGCGGGTACCGGCGCGCGAGGCTGCGGACCAACGGCTCGAGGAGGTGGTGGTGCGCCTCGACGAGGGCGGTCTGGTCGCCGGCGGTGGTGACACCCTCGCCGATCCTCGGTGGGGCCGCCTGTTGCCGGACGGGCTCGGGGTGGGAGGCGGGCCCGGTCGGTGGGAGGGGCTCGCGGTGAGGGAGGGATTCACGGTGGTGCACGGGGATCCTCTGCGGTCGGGGACACCCGTCGAGGTCGGTCTCCGTGGCCCCGTCCTCGCGTGACGTTCACGCGGAGTTCACGCCGAGGGGGTGGTCTTCACGTCCGCTTCACGCACACCTCGCCGGATTCCCTGTTCCGGGCCCGCCTGCGGTCGACGTGTACGGGTACCAGCGGTGCCCCGAGGAGGCACCGGCGTGGGGAAGGGGCCGGCATGGACGTCCTCGTCGTCGACGACGACGCCCAGCTGCGCCGTGCCCTCACCGACGCCCTGCGCCGGCTCGGGTGCCGCGTCGCGGCGGTCCCCTCCGGGCGGCGGGCACTGGCCGTCACCGCTGGCAGCGAGCCCGACGCCGTGGTCCTCGACCTGCGGCTGCCCGACCTCGACGGGCTCGAGGTGATCCGGCGGGTGCGCACCTACAGCGACGTCCCGATCGTCGTGTTCTCGGGGGTCGGCAACCCCCAGGCGCGGATCGACGGCCTGCTGGCCGGGGCCGACGACTTCGTCGACAAACCATGCTCGGTCGCCGAGCTCGCGGCCCGCTTGACGGCGGTAGGGCGCCGGTACGGCACACCGACGGTGGCTGGTCCCCGGGCCGTGGCCGTCTCCGGCGTCGCGATCGACCTCGCCGCGCGACGCGCCACCGTCGACGGGGTGGATGCCGGGATGACCAACACCGAGTGGCGGATCGTCGCCACGTTGGCGGCCTACCCCGGTGTGGCGCTCTCGTACCGCTGGATCATCCGTCAGGTCTGGTCGGAGCGTCACGGCGACGAGCTTCGCGGGTCACTGCGGGCGCACATCCGCTCGTTGCGGCGCAAGCTCGGGGACGACGCCCGCACCCCCCGGTTGGTGCGAACCGAGGTGGGGTACGGCTACCGGTGGATCGCGGAGGGGTGAGGTGCTCACGCCGTGGCGGCGGCGACCTCGTTGTCGAACCCCAGGGCGAGGAGGCTCTGACGCAATCGCTCAGCGGCGGCGTCGAGGTCGTCGGGGTCCGGGTCCTGCTGGGCGTGGGCGAAGGTCAGTCGTTCCTCGCGGTACGCCGGAAGGACGTGCACGTGGGCGTGGGGGACCTCGAAGCCGGCGATGATCTGCGCGACGCGTGGCGGTTCGAAGGCGTGTTGGATACCCCGGCCGATGTGCTGGGCGACCGCGGCGCACTGCTTCCAGAGCGGCGGATCGAGGTCGAGCCAGTGATCGACCTCCTGTCGCGGCACGATGAGGGTGTGGCCGTCCTCGATCGGGTTGATCGACAGGAAGGCCACCACGTCCGGGTCCTTCCAGACGAACCTGCCGGGGAGTTCGCCGTTGATGATGCGGGTGAACACGCTGGGCACGACGCCTCCGGATCCTCGCGTACAGGTGTACGTCACCTCGCAGCGCCCGCGCCGCTGTCGTCCGGGCGGGGCTCGGAGCGGGTGACCGGGATCGAACCGGCACCTCCTGCTTGGAAGGCAGGGGCTCTACCATTGAGCTACACCCGCGTACGGCGACAGAGCCTAACGCCTCGCTCGCCGCCGGGCCCGTCCGCCAGTACGTTGCGCGTCCGCGTTCGCCGGACCGCGCCCGCGTCGGTCCGGCGGCACCGAGCTTTCACCACTTCCCGGCCCTGTAGGAGTCGCCGTGTCCGAGACCAGCTTCCGCGATCGTCTCCGTGTCGTGCCGCAGTTCCGTCCCGACGAGTACGAGAAAGTCCGTGACAGCCTCTTCGGTCGGCTGGATCGCCGACTCTCGCGTTGGGACCCGGAGGAGGTCGAGCTGGAGATCTCGGTGAAGGATCGGGACACCGCCAGCCAGCGGGTCGCCCTCGAGTGCTGGGTCCCGGGTGCCCCCAAGATCGTGGGCACCTCGACCGAGAGCGACCTGGACAAGGCCGTGGTCGAGGCCCGCGACGACGTCTGGCGTCAGGTCGACCGGTTCGTGACCAAGCGGGAGACGAAGCGGCGGCGGTGAGGGCGCCGACGCGCCCCCGTGTCGTCGGGGTGGCCGGATTCGAACCGACGACCCCCTGCTCCCAAAGCAGGTGCGCTACCAAGCTGCGCCACACCCCGGACGGGGCGGCAGCGTAGCCGGGTGGACCGACCCCGTCGGTCGCCGGGGCGGCCCGCCGCAGTGCGCAACGCCCGCCGGATGGACACCGGGCCGGTGACCTGGAACCATCACGCCGCCCGACGGCTCGCGCCGCCGGCGAACGACCTTGTCCCACGCGCCCCGATCCAGGACTCAACCCTCCGTGAAGACGTCCGTCGAACCCCTCGAGCCGGTGAAAGTCAAGCTCACCGTCGAGGTCGAGCCCAAGCGCGTCAAGCGCGCCTTCGACACCGCGGCGCGTGAACTCGCCAAACAGGTGAACGTCCCGGGGTTCCGGCCGGGGAAGGCGCCGCGACGCCTCATCGAGCAGCGGTTCGGCTCCGGCGTGATCGCGCAGACCGCGATGGAGGAGGCGGTCTCGGAGTACTACGGCGAGGCTCTGCGCGCCGAGGGCATCGATCCGGTTGCCCCGCCCGAGGTCGACGTCGAGGTGTTCGACGAGGCCGACGGCTGCACGTTCACGGCCCTCGTCGAGGTGCGACCCACGTTCGAGGTCCCCGACCACACCGGGATCGATGTCACGTTCCCCGAGTGGGAGGCCGACGACGAGGAGATCGCCGCGCAGCTGGAGTCCATGCGCGAACGGTTCGCCGAGGTCGACGAGGTCGAGCGTGCCGCCGGTGAGGGCGACCTGGTCACCATCGATCTGCGGGTCGAGGTCGACGGCGAGGAGTTGGAGTCGGCCCGGGTCGAGGACGCCCTCTACGAGGTCGGTTCCGGTGGTGTGACCCCCAAGCTCGACGAGGAGGTCGTCGGGGCGGTCGCCGGTGACGAGGTCACGTACGTCGACGCGCTGCCCGAGGAGTTCCCGGAGCACGGCGGGGCCGAGGCCACCTTCCACGTCACCGTCAAGGACGTCCGACAGAAGACGCTGCCGGACCTCGACGACGACTTCGCGATGACCGCGTCCGCGTTCGAGACCCTCGACGAGCTCCGCGAAGACCTGCGGTCCTCGCTGCTCCGACGCAACATCGAGCAGGCCCAGCACCAGCTCAGGGCCCGCGTCCTGGAGGCCTACCTGGCCCGCGTCGACGTCCCGATCCCGCCGTCGATGATCGAGTCGGAGCAGCAGCAGCGGATCCACCAGCTGGAGCATCAGGCCGAGCAGTACGGGGTCGACGTCGAGACCCTCCTCGAGGCCCAGGGCACCACACGGGAGGACTACACCGCCGACGCCGCCAGCCAGGCCGAGGACGCCGTGAAGGCGCAGCTCGTCCTTGACGCGTTGGCCCGCGAGATCGGGGTCGACCTGCAGTCGGAGGACATCGACCGCGAGATCGTGCGGCACGCCCAGAGCAACAACGTCGAGCCGGAACAGATCGCCCGGATCATCCAGGAGCAGGGTTCCCTGCCGGCCCTGGTCGGAGACATCCTGCGGCGCAAGACCATCGACGCGATGGTCGACGCCGCCGACGTCGACGGGGGACCGGACGCCGACCTGCTGATCGAGCTCGGCCTCCGCGAAGCCCCCGAGGCGGTCGCCGCGTCGGACGCTGCCGCGGGTGCGCCCGCCGACGACTCCGCTGACGCCTCCGCCGACGACTCCGCTGACGACTCCGCCGACGACGAGCCGACCACCAGCTGAATACCGCTCCCGGCGGGCGGCTCGAGGCGGAACGCGGGGCTCGCGGGACGACGAGGTGTGCCC
>SLDB01000271.1 GCA_007125475.1 Nitriliruptoraceae bacterium
GGAGGGGCTCGAACCCCCGGCCTCCTCGGTGTAAACGAGGCGCTCTCGCCATCTGAGCTACCCGCCCGGGAGCTTCGACGGCCGACACGGTAGCCGGCGCGGCTACCTATCCTCGTCGGGCGACGATGAGTCCCGATGACGAGGGAGGGTGAGCCGTGACGGAGACGGTCGGTGCGTGGCTCGAGGTCATCGAGGGGCGGTACCCGGCGCGGCACGCGGCGTCGTGGGACCACGTCGGCCTGCAGGTCGGCGACCCGGCGTGGCCGGTCGAGCGGGTCCTGGTCACCCTCGACGTCACCGGTGAGGTCGTCGCCGAGGCCGCCGACGCTCCGGCGACCCTGATCGCGGCACACCACCCGCTGCTGTTCCGCCCGCTGACGTCGCTGACGCCGTCGACGGCGTCCGGGCGGACCGCGTTGGCCGCCGCCGGTGCCCGCGTCGCCGTCACCGCGGCGCACACCAACCTCGACGTCGCCGTCGACGGTGCCGGCACCTCCCAGCCGGTCGCCGACGTCCTCGCCCTGGCCGACGCCGAGCCGTTGACCCGGCACGTCGCCGAGAGCCGACGGTGCAAGCTGGTGGCATTCGTGCCGCCGGAGTCGGTCGACGCGGTGATCGACGGGGTCTCGGCGGCCGGTGCCGGGGTGATCGGCGAGTACGAGCGCTGTTCGTTCCGTGTCCGGGGGACCGGGACGTTCCGGCCGGGTGCCGGGGCAGACCCCTATAGCGGCGAGGGGATCGGGGTCGACGCCGCCGAGGACGAGTACCGCGTGGAGGTCGAACTCGACCGGGGCAGGATCCGCGAGGTCGTCGCGGCGCTGCTCGCCGCACACCCCTACGACGAGGTCGCCTACGACCTGGTGCCGTTGCTCGAGGATCCGGGGGTGGGGTTCGGGCTGGTCGGTGCGCTCCCCGAACCCACCCGCCTCGCCGAGGTCGCCGAGCGCATCCGCGGTGCGCTGCCGGCGCCGCACCTGCGTTACGCCGGTGACCCGGAGCGCATCGTCGAGCGGGTCGCGGTCGTCGGCGGGGCCGGGGACGGTCTCATCGACGCTGCCGCTTCGGCGGGCGCCGACGTCTACGTCACCGGCGACCTGCGCCACCACGTCACCCTCGACGCCCTCGAGCAGGGCCTGGCGCTGATCGACGCCGGCCACCACGCCACCGAGGCTGCGGCGCTGCCGGCGTGGTGCGAGCGGCTGCGGCAGGCCGGCGCGGCGTCGGGGCTGCACGCCCCGGTGGTAGCGTCGTCGAGCCCGACCGTGCCGTGGAGGTGACCGTGGCGGACCCAAGCGCCGACGACCTGCGGCTGCTGCTCGACCTGCAGCACACCGAGAGTCGGTTGCGGCGCGCCCGCCGGCAGCTCGACGACCTCCCCGAGCAGCGTGAGCTCGACGAGGTGCTGCAGCGGATCCGCTCCCTGGAGTACGAGCACGACGAGTTGCGCATCGAGTTGGACCGTGCCTCGGCCCACCAGCGCAAGCTCGAGCGCGAGATAGAGGTCCTCGGTGAGCGGCGGGACGCCGAGCGCACCCGGCTCTACGACGGCAGCGTCGCCAACCCCCGGGAGATGAAGGCGGTCGAGGCCGAGGTCGCCACCACCGAGCGGCGGATCTCCGAGCACGAGGACACCCTCCTTGAGGTCCTCGAGGAGGTCGAGGTCCTCGAGGCCCGCGGCGCGTC
Organism: Nitriliruptoraceae bacterium; assembly: GCA_007125475.1. Taxonomy (GTDB): domain Bacteria; phylum Actinomycetota; class Nitriliruptoria; order Nitriliruptorales; family Nitriliruptoraceae; genus SLDB01. Next base: position 1,684 of record SLDB01000271.1, read on the forward strand.
GCTCACCGCCGCCCGCGACACCGCCCTCGATGAGGTCGAGGTGCTCACCGTCCGCCGTGACGACGCCGCCAAGGACCTCCTCGCCGAGCTCGGCGAGCTCGAGGCCCAGCGCGAGCGGCAGGCAGGCCAGCTCCCCGACGACCTCCTCGAGCGCTTCACCGCGGCCGCCGAGCGTGGCGGCGGCACCGGTGTCGGCGAGCTCGTCGACAACGCCTGCACCGCGTGCCGCATCCAGCTGTCGATGGCCGACGTCGGGGAGTTGCTGGGTGGCCCGCCGCTGACGACGTGCCCGCAGTGCCGGCGGCTGATGGTCGTCCCGGCCTGACCGACTGAAGGCCTGCCGGCCTGACTGACGTACTGACTGACGGAGACCCGCTCAGAACACCGCCCCGTCGGCCATCCCGGCCTTGTCCAGGCCCTCCTGCTTCGCGCGTTCCTTGGCGTGGTCGGCTTCGCGCAGCACCCCGACGACGGTGTCGCCGTCCTCGGGGAAGCGGGCGATCCCGTAGGCGGCGTGGACCTCGAAGTTCTGGCCGTCGGGGAGGGTGACCTGCTCGCCGTGGAGCCGTTCGATGATCCCGTCGATCAGCGCACGGATCCGGTCGCGGTCCTCGCCGACCAGCGCCACGGCGACCTCGTCGCTGCCCAGCCGTGACGCCCGCGTGTCGGGGCCGGTCTCGCGTCGTAGGACGTGGGCCAGCGCGCGCATCGCCTCGGTCCCGGTGGGGTGGCCGTACTGCTCGTTGAGGGCCCGCATCCCCCGGATGTCGGCCAGCAGGACGGTGAACGGCACGCCGCTGTGCCGCAGCCCGGCGAGCTCCTCGTAGAACGCCCGGACGTTGAGGAGGCCGGTGATCGGGTCCTCGACGACGGAGCGGTGCACCGCCTCACCGCGTTGGCGCTCGGTGTACTGGCCGGCCATCCCGACCACCGCCACCGCCGGCAGCACCGCGCTGCGCACCGCGATCCCCACCAGCTCGGTGGAGCTCACCCCCAGGGCGACGTCGACCGCGGCGTGACCGACGGCGGCGATCACCGAGATCGTCAGCGGTGAGCGCCGGCCCCCGGCGAGCCCGGCGAGGAACACCACCGGCACGGTCGCGAACGCCAGCCGCGGGTCACCGACGAACAGGTGGAGTCCGAGGGTGACCGCGAGTGCGCCGCCGAGGACCACGAAACGCACGGGACGGTCGCTGAGCCCCGCCGAGGCGCGGATCAGCATCCTCCGGACGGCACCGGGGATCGTGGGTCGAGACACGGGTCAGCTCCCGGTCCGGGTGAACGCGGCGAGGAAGGCGGCGACGTCGTCGGTGTCGGTCAGGCGGTGGTCGGCGGCGCTGGCACGCGGCTCGTCGGCGACGAGGACCCCGACCCCGCCCGCCGATGCCGCGGCGGCGAACGCGTCCTCGTCGGTGACGTCGTCACCGATCGCCAACGGCTTCAGTCGTGGTGTGCGCTGGGCGAGCCAGCGCACCGCACGGCCCTTGGAGACGTCGCCCGGTCGGAACTCGACGACGGCCTTGCCCTGCAACACCGTGAACCCGGGGGGGTGGTCGGTGTGATGGTTGAGGACCGCCTCGACCCGCGGGAGGAGCTCGGCGACCCGGTCCGGGTCGGCGAGCCGGTGGTGCACCGCGACCGACGTCGGCTTGCGTTCGACCAACCAGCCGGGCTCGTCGTCGACGAGGGCGCGGACCGCAGCCTCGGTGGCGTCCAGCGGCGCGGTGGCCGTCGAGGCATCGGTGAGTTCATGGGTGCTGCCGTCGGTGAGCACCACCTCGGCGCCGTGGCTGCCGGCGAGGACCACACCGTCGAGGTCGCCGAGGCGGCGGACGAGGTCGGCCACCGGCCGGCCGGAGAGCACCGCGACGGTGGTGTGCTCCACCAGCTCACGCAACGCGGCCAGCGCGCGTGGCTCGGGGGCGGCGAGGTCGGGGTGGTCGACGATCGGGGCGAGGGTGCCGTCGAAGTCGACGACGACGAGGTATCCCCGGCACGGGCCGAGGAGGGCGGCGAGGTCGTCGGGCGCGATCGCCGGCGGTGCGGGAGCGGTGGTCACAGCCCGAGGCTCCCGCGTTCGATCCCGGCGAGCTCGTCGTGGACCCAGCGGTAGACGTCGGCGGCGCGCACCACCTCGGCCATCCGGCGCAGGCGTGCACGGCGCTCCACCTCGTCGAGGCCCAGGACCGACTCCATCAGGTAGCTCTGCCCCTCGACGTCGAACGGGTTGGTGCGCACCGCGTCGTCGTTGAACTCCATCGCGGTCCCGCAGAACTCGCTGAGCAGCAGGACGCCGGTGCCCTTGCTCGCCGCCTGCACGGTGACGAACTCCTTGGCGACGAGGTTCATCCCGTCCTTGAGCGGGGTGACGCACATCACGTCGGCGAGGCGGTAGTAGGCCGCCAACGCGGTGCGCGAGACCCCACGGTAGAGGTAGTGGACCGGGACGTCGTGGCCTGGCTCGGTGAACCGGCCGTTGATCCGACCCACCTCGGTCTCCACGCTGGTGCGCAGCTGCCGGTACTCCTGCACGTCGTCGCGGGACGGGACCGCGATCTGGACGAACGCGGTCTCCCGGCGCAGCTGGGGGTTGCGTTCCAGCAGCAGCTCCAGGGACTGCAGCCGGTGACGGATCCCCTTGGTGTAGTCGAGGCGGTCGACACCCAGGAACACCTTTCGCCCGGCGAACTGGTCGCACAGCTCGGCGAGCTCACGTTCGGTGTCATCGGTGTTGGCGAGCTCGGAGAACTCGTCGGCGTCGATCGATATCGGGTGGGCGACGGCGCGTACCTGGCGTCCGTCGGGGAGGACGAGGGTGTCGCCGATCGCGGTGACGCCGCTGAACAGCCGCTGCACCGAGCGGATGAAGTTGTCCCGGTACTGGGCGGTGTGGAACCCGATCGCGTCGGCTCCCAGCAGGCCGTTGAGGAGCTGGTCACGCCACGGCAGACGGGCGAAGAGCTCCGGTGGCGGGAACGGGATGTGCAGGAAGAACCCGATGGGGGAGCCCCCGGAGCGCTGGCGCACCAGCTCGGGCAGCAGCATCAGGTGGTAGTCGTGGATCCACACCAGCGCCGTCGCCGGGGCGGCCTGCAGGACCCGCTCGACGCGCTCGGCGAACCGGCGGTTGACGGCCTCGTAGGTCTGCCACCACTGCCGGTCGATCACCGGCTGGACCACCAGGTCGTGGAACAGCGGCCACAGCGTCCGGTTGGCGAAACCGTGGTAGTAGCCGCGGACCTGGGGGACGGTGAGCTCGACGGCGTGCAGCTCGCAGTCCAAGCCGTCGACCCGCGAGGGCACCCCGTCGGGGTCGTCGTCCCACCCGATCCAGGCCCCGCCGGCCTCCTCGATCACCGGGCGCAGGGCGGTGACCAACCCTCCCGAGGAGGCCTGCCAGCCGTCGGGGCCCCGCGAGACGGGGAGCCGGTTGGCCACGACGACCAGGGGACGTTCGACCTCTGGCACACGACCTCCTTCGCCACGACGAGGGTAGTGCCGCGGTTCGGGCCGGGGTCAGTGCCCCGCGTCGACCTCGGCGTCGATCCGCGCCTGCAGCGCGGCACGTGCTCGGGCGGTGACCGGCCCGGGGGCGTCGAGGGGCCGCCGGTCACCGTCGGTCAGGATGAGTTCGTGCACCGCGATCACCGGCCGGGTGGCCGAGACCACGAAGAGTTCGTCGGAAGCGAGCAGGGCCTCGAGGTCGAGCCGGCCGGCGGCGATCTCGACGTCCCGGCGGAGCACCTCGAGGGTCACCGAGTCGAGGATCGGGGTCGTCGCCGCATCCGGGGAGGTCAGCACACCGTCGTGCACCGCCACGATCGTTCCGGTGGCCAGTTCGTGCACGACCCCGTCGTCGACGATGAGCGCGTCGTCGGCGCCGCGGGCGGCGGCCTCGCGCTTCGCCCACTGGTTCGCCGCGTACGACAGCGTCTTCACCCCTGATAGGGCGCTGCGCCACGGCACCTCGACGGTCGCCAGACTCACGCTCGCCGGCCACTCGGTGACCGGGAACAGGATCCCTCGCACCGTGCCGCCCCGGGTGACGATGAGCTTCATCGAGCCGTCGCGCCGCCCCCAGGCCGCCAGCAGGTCGTCCACCACCTCGCCGAGCTCCGGGAGCGGCAGGTCGATCGCCCGCGCCGAGCGCCGCATCCGGGCCAGGTGCTCGTCGAGGGCGTGGGTGGCCCCGCGGCGAACCAGCACCGACTCGAACACCGCATCACCGCGGAGGAAGCCGTCGTCGACCAGCGGCACGGTGGCCTCGGCGGCGTCGACGATTGTTCCGTCGACCCAGGCGATCCCGGCGTCGGTGGTGTCGTCGGGGTGGGCGGCGGAGGTGGTCGCGGCAGTTGTGTCCATGCGGTGCATCCTGCCAGATCGCCGACGGTGTCGGTCACTGGCGCCACCACGTACCCTGGCACGACTGGGAGGAGCCGGCCAGGCGGCCGCGCCGTCATGCACGGTGAGGAACGTCCGGACTCCTCAGGGCAGGGTGCTGGGTAACCCCCAGACGTGGTGACACGTGGCAAGCGCAACAGAGAGCAGACCGCCCGGTTCGTCCGGGTAAGGGTGAAACGGTGAGGTAAGAGCTCACCAGCGCGACGGGTGACCGTCGCGGCTAGGCATGCCCCACCCGGAGCAAGGCCACGCAGGGATCCGGTTGCCCGCCGAACGATCCCGGGTAGGCCGCACGAGGCGTCGGGCGACCGACGTCCCAGATAGATGGTCGCCACCCACCGTCCGCGGTGGGGACAGAATCCGGCGTACCGGCCGACTCCTCCCAGTCACCTGCTCTGGTCCGCGCGATCTTCGTCGCCCGATGTCGCCGGTCCGCACAGAGTCCGCAGGAGCATCGAGCAGCGAATCCACCTCGTCCCGCGTGCGGTGCTCAGACCCCGGCCACAGGTGCCAGGTCCGCCGAGACGACGGCCGCCAACCGGTCGTCCAGTCGGGAAGTTCGGGATTGAAAGTCAGATCTCGGTGCAATGGCGTGAATCGATGTCCCGGACTGGCTTTTCGATCTGAACGATGGCACCGTGCCGTCATGAATTGCTCGCCGCTGACATTCAACGACATGTAGTCATGAACGCACATGATCTATATCTATATTATTCCAGTGGATTCGAGGGCTTCGATGTCGTTCTCACTTAAGCCCGCGAGTCTCGTATAGACATCGTGATTGTCTTGTCCGATACTCCCCCCAGTCACGGAAGTTACGGACTCGGCGCGGACCTCCTCGTCGTCAAAGCGGTAGGGAAGACCCGGTAGTCGCAACATTGCATTGGTCTCGGAGTCTCGGACTTCTTCGATGTCCCCACGGGCAATGAGATGAGCGTCGGATACCAGTTGCTCCGCATTATATATCGGACCACTTGGGATCCCGTGAGCATCAAAGGCGTTCAATACGTCTTCGGCAGTATGCTGCGAGACCCATTCCGATATCAGTTTGTCCAATTCTTCGCCGTATTTATACCCTGCTTGGTCTTCGAGAAATTTCTGTTCATGAGATACTCCCAACAACGCTATTATCGATTTGACGATGTTGTTGGACTGAGCTGAATACACGATCCATTGCCCGTCAGACGACAGTACGGCGTTTCGAGGAGCATTTCCCAGACGATTTCCTCTTCGTTGCGGGGAATGACCCGTGACTCCGTATTCAGCGGCATGCAGCCCCATAGCAAACGTCATTGCGCCGTAGAGAGGAACATCTATACACTGAAATCCCACATCTAACGGTGATTGTTCTCGTCGAAACAATCCTTCCAACGCTGCGGAATATGCCGCATACCCGGCGAACGTGTCGGCCAGAGCGGTACCCGGCAATGTCGGGGGACCATCGGCCTGGCCAGTTACGAATGGGAACGTTGACATCGCCTCCGCCAGTGTTCCGTATCCGGGCCTATGACTATTGGGTCCCCATTGACCGAATCCCGAGATCCTGATCATGATCAGCCTAGGGTTTGTGCTTTCCAACACGCTGGGGCCCAATCCCCATCTCTCCAGCGTTCCTGGGCGGAAGTTCTCGATCAGGATGTCGGATTCCGCAACCAATATCTTGAAGAGTTCTGCACCCTCGTTGACGCTCAGTCGCAAGCTAATGTGGAGCTTGTCTTGAGACAGAAATTTGAACCATCCACCGGCTGCTTCGGCTACGGTTCCGAGATTCCTTGCACCGTCTCCCACCTCGGGGAGCTCGAGATGAATAACCTCACTGCCGCGTTTCGCGAAGTTTAGTGAGGCGAATGGTCCGGCAATGATTGTAGAGATGTCGAGTATCCGCAAGTTCTCGAAGCCGAGCATGATCGTCCTTCACACGGGGAACTCCCGACCTTCTTCGATGGCCAACACTATGTCGGGTCGTCTTCACTGGGGTGGATCATGCCGCGGTGGTGAAGCGGTGTGCCTGATCCTCGTGGTGGTCCGGGAGGCGACGCGAGCTCCGGCCCGGAACCGGATCCGCTCGGCGTCGTTGCCACCGTGGCGGAAGCGGCGGGCCGCTCGGGTGATCCGATTGGACCTTCACGTCCGTGGACTCGGCGGGTGCGTTCGAGGAGCTGGTCTCGAAACAGGCCAGCACCTCCGGTTGCCAGGCATCGATCGTGGTCGTGACCGGGGTCACCTCGGCGACATCCGCGGTGACGGCAGACTCGTAGGAGGTGAGTAGCCGGCGGTGGGCGGTGTCGTGATCGGGGGTCGGGGAGATGTCGAAGCACATCGACCGTGACCCAGACGGCCACGACTTCGTCGTCGGTGTCGGTATCACGGAGTCGGTCGAGGATCTCGATCATTTCCGTCACGTCGGGGCGTTCCTGAAGCGTCCCGGATTCTCCGCCGCTTCGCCACCGGTTGCAGCTCTGGGTCTAGGGTCGCGTAGTGCAGGGATTCGCACTACAGAGCAGTGCGCCTTCCCGGGGCGGTTCACCTCACCGACTTCGGGGGCGCCGGCATGGCGGCCCGACCGGCCGTGGAGGCCTGCGGGGAGTCCGCACAGAGACCGCACGGGAACGCAAACAGGCGCGAAAAGTCGGATTGCCTGGGTGGCATACTCCGGCGATCGGCTGACTCCTCAGTGGCTCAGTGCAGCGACCCGCGGCTCGCGCGAAGGATCCTTCATGCAGTTCGGCGTGCTGACGTTCAGCACCGACGAGTCGATGGATCCCGGCGAGCTCGCCGCCGAGGTCGAGGCGCACGGCTTCGAGTCCCTGTTCCTCCCCGAGCACACCCACATCCCGGCGAGCC
>SLDB01000166.1 GCA_007125475.1 Nitriliruptoraceae bacterium
TCGCCGGGGCGCACCCCGACCACGCCACACGCCGCCGCCGGGCCGCGCACGGCCCCGAAGCCGTCCACCCCGATCGCGATCGGGGTCACCCCGCCGGCGACCGCGGCGGCGGCCCCGCCGGAGGCCCCACCGGCGCTGCGCGTAGGGTCCCACGGACTCACCGCGGTGCCTTCGGGGTCGTCGGCGGTCCCCCACACGCCCAACTCGGGGACACGCGTCTTGCCGATCACGACCGCGCCGGCGGCACGCAACGCCGCGACCGCGACGCCGTCGGCCGTCGCCGGGTCCGCGGAGGTGGCCGTGGAACCGAACCTGGTCGGCGAGCCGGCGACGTCGATGACGTCGCTGACCGCGACGGGGACGCCCGCCAGGGCGAGCTCACCGCGGTCGCTGCGGGCATCGACCTCCTCGGCGTCGGCGATCGCCGCCTCACGACGCACCGACGTGAACGCGCCGAGGCGGTGTTCGACGGCGGCGAGTTGGTCGAGGTGGGCGGCGACCACGTCGCGGGCAGTGATCTCACCGGCGCGCACGGCGGCGGCGAGGTCAGTCGCGCTCCGGCCAACCAGATCCACGTGAAGCTCCGTCTTCGAGGCTCGAACCACCTCGTCACCTTAGGGCGTCTCCCCCGCCGGCGTCCTCCCCCGGCGCCCTACGACGAGGGCGCCGGCCGCGTCGGACGTGACCGGACCGATGGGCCAGGTCCGGGGCACCGGCGCGCCCCGGTGTCTGGCATGATGGGGGTGACCGTGACCGTCCGGCGCACCGGTACGCCGGGCAGCGACGGCGGCCGCGGAACCTGAGCGGACCCGACCCGGAGCAGACCGTGCCCGACCCGTCCGACCGTCCGGAGGTGCACCTGCGGATGCTCGTCGGTGACGACGCCGAGTGGGTCGTCGACACCGATCGGGCCTCGGCGACGGCGTTGGCTCGCCACCACGGCTGGGAGCTCGACAAGTTCCGCACCGAACTCGACGAGGGATCGTGGGCCTCCGACGACCGCTGGGCGTGGGGGGTGATCGTCGACGGCGAGCCGGCGGGGTTCGCGCTGGTCACCGGGCTCGCCTCCGCCGACGCGGAGATGACCGTGCGGGTCCACCCCCGGTTCCGGGGGCGCGGGGTCGGCCGTGAGGTCCTGCGTCAGCTCGCCGACCACCACTTCTCGGACGGCTCCGAGCTCAACCGGCTCACCGGTCGGGCGCACGAGCACAACGTCCCGATGCAGCGGGTGTTCAACGCCGCCGGGTTCCGGATGGAGGCCCGGTACCGGGACTCCTTCGAGCAGGCCGGGGGCGGGTACGCCGCCGAGTGGGGCTACGCCCTGACCCGGGCCGATTGGGAGGCCGGGCGGCACCGTGTCGACGACCAGGGCTACGACCTGCACGGCCTGGTGTTCGAGGTCGACGAGGTCCGCGAGGGACCACCGGCCCACGGCCTGGAGGTCCGGTTCCTTCAGGAGATGCGGCGGGCGATCGCCCGCTACGACGCATACCACCTCATCGACGGCGAGCTCGCCGGGATCCTCACCGGCGATCTGCTGCGCTACCGCTTCGTGCACACCGAGGAGCACCGTAACGACGTGACCGCGCAGGTACTGGGACGCGGCCGTGCCCGGCTGCAGCGCCGGGACGACGGGCGTCTGGAGCTGGTCGACCAGTGGACCGACGAGCGCGGCAACCACGGCCGCCGCGTCTTCGTCCAGCGACACGTCCCCGACGACGAGGTGTGACGACCGCCACCACGGCGGTCGGCGCCGGTCCGCGCGTTACGACGTCGCGGCCGGGGCCCGGGCGGCGATGTGCAGCGCCGAGGCGGCGGCGTACACGACGCCGTCCTCATCGACCAGCGCCCCGCGTGCCCGCAGCTTCCGGCCGTCGGCGGCGTCCATCCGCGCCACGGTCCGCAGCGGCTCCATCACCGGTGGCGGGGTGAACACCCTCAGCTGGTACTGCGCGAGCAGGCCGAGGTCGTACCCGGCCGCACGCAGGTGGGGCATCGTCGACCACAGCGTGGGGCAGTCCAGCGCGGCGGCGACGATGAGGTCGTGGATCCGCTCACCGTCGCGGCTCACCGCCTCGTCGGCGACCCACCCGGTGACGACGCAGTCATCGCCGAGGTAACCGGGGTAGAGGTGCTGGCCGAGCGGGTGCCGCGGGTGCGGCCCGCAGATCACGCAGGTGGGGAACGACTCGTCGGGCTGCGGCTCCGGCAGCGGGACCGTCGCGAGCTCGGCGAGGTCGTGGACCTGTGGCACCGGGTCGTACCCGGCGAGCTCGACGACCGCGGAGACGAGGAGCTCGTCGCCGTCGACGGTCTGCACCTCGTACCGCGCCACGCCGTCGGTGGCCCGCACCCGGGCGGTGAGCTCGCGCTCCTGCGGCGTCGGGGCGTGCAGCCGGGCGTCCAGGGAGGTCAGCGGTGCCCCGTGCCGGTCGGCGGCACGGGCGATCTCGGTGCACACCCCGGCGGCGAGGCCGCCCTGGAGCACGTCGGGTGGACCGTCGAGCCCCGCCGGGACCCACATCCGACGTTCCAACCAACCGTCGTCGGAGACGCCGAGGTCCACGCCGAGCTCGATCCCGGTCACCTCGGGTCCCACAGGCATCGTCGTCATGCCACCGATGCTAGTCGCCCTCGCCCCGGCGGCCACGCCCGCCGGTCAACCCCACCGCCATCGGGGGTGCTCGCACCGGTGGGGCCGGGGACGTATCGTCTCCGCGGCCGGCGCGGAGAAGACGCCGCGACCCGAACGAGGAGCGCCCACCGCCGTGCGATGCCCCGCCTGCGGCGCCGATCAGGACCGTGTCGTCGACTCCCGTCCCACACCGACCGGCGACGCGATCCGCCGGCGACGCGAGTGTCGCGCCTGCGGCGAACGGTTCACGACGTTCGAGCGTGTCGAGCACCCGGAACTGCTGGTGCGCAAGCGCTCCGGGGCGGTGAGTGCGTTCGCGCGCGACAAGGTCCTCGACGGGATGGCGCGGGCGGCTCAGGGACGGGTCCCCGTCGGCGTCCTGGAAGACGCCGCGGCAGCCGTCGAACGCGAGCTCCGCACGCTCGGGGTTCGCGAGGTCACCTCCGAGCAGGTCGGCCTGCAGGTCCTCGGGGCGCTCCGCGAGCTCGACGAGGTCGCCTACGTGCGGTTCGCCAGCGTGTACAAGGACTTCCAGGGTCCCGAGGACTTCGAGCTCGAGCTGTCCACACTCCGCAAGGAGGCACCCCCCAAGACCGGGTGACCCGCCTCCGCCTCCCGATGGCCGGAGAGGCCCCCGCGGCAGCTGCCGCGGTCACCCCGGTCACCGTGCCGGGATCGCGACGACCGTCCAGGCGTCGACGTGGCCGCCGCCCACGTCGTTCATCCCACGGATCCGCTCGAGGTGCTCGCGGGTGTCGGCTCCGGGTGGGGCGGTACGCGCTGCCACGTCCCACAGCGACTCCCCGGGTGCGACGACGTCGTGACCGGCGACGGGGTCCGACAACCCGGCGTCCGCACCGACCCGGCCGACCATCACGCCCAACAGGAACACCGCCACCACCAGCACGGCGATCACCGACAGGCGGCGGCGCAGGTACGTCGCCCGCGACCGACCGCCGGTGGGAGCCGGAGCGCCGTGGACGGCCCGGACGTCAACGCCGGCGCCGGAGGGGCGGGGCCGCGTGGGGTTGGCGGTGCGACTCACGGGCAACTCCTCGTCGTGTTCGCCGGGCGATGGGGTGGTCGTCGGTGCCGGCCTCGGCGTCCGCCGGTGACGGCTTCCTGCGTCGGCTCCCGGGAGGGGCGCCGGTGGCCGTGTCGACGGTGCGACCGTACGAAGCGGGTGTGACACGGCCATGGCGGGTACGTCGGGGCGATCTCGTTCGGCGGATCTCGTCGGGTGGATCTCGTCGGGTCGGTGACCGGAGACGGGACCGAACACCCGCTACCGAACACCCGTTCGCCCTACCGGCATGGAACCGAACAGCTGTTCCCCTGTCAAGGAGAGATCGAACGGGTGTTCGCCGATCCGCCGCCGATCGTGCTACCGTCACGAACACCCGTTCGGCCCCATGGGCGGCCCTTCGGGAGGCACGGGCCCCTACCGCACCACGAACCCCACCCACCCCATCCAGGGCGGCCGACGCGCGGCGGCGGGGTCAGAGACGAGGAGGACAACGTGAGCGAACCCCGAGACGGCGAGGTCACCGTCGTCCCCGAGACGGACGTCGATCCGGAGGCGGCCCGGATCGAGCTGACCGACCGCCAACGGTCGATCCTCACCGTGATCCACCAGCACGTCGAGGAGCGCGGCTACCCGCCGTCGGTGCGCGAGATCGGCGACGCCGTCGGGCTCCGCTCCCCCTCGTCGGTGCACGGGCAGCTGGCCACGCTGGAGGAGAAGGGCTACCTGCGGCGCGATCGCACCAAGCCGCGGGCGCTGGAGCTGGGTCGTGACCCGTTGACGTCGCTGCAGATGCGTCCGTCTGCGGCGCGGTCGGTCCCGCTGGTCGGCGAGATCGCCGCCGGCGGTCCGATCCTCGCCGAGGAGCACGTCGACGCGGTGTACCCGCTGCCCAAGGAACTCGTCGGCGAGGGCCAGGTCTTCATGCTCCGGATCCGCGGTGACTCGATGGTCGAGGCGGGGATCCTCGACGGTGACCTCGTCGTGGTCCGCCAGCAGGAGCGGGTCGAACAGGGTGAGATCTGCGCGGCGCTGATCGGCGACGAAGCCACCGTGAAGTACTTCCGTCGCACCCGTGACGGTGAGGTCTTCCTCGATCCCGCGAACGAGGCCTACGAGCCCATCCCGGTGACCGCCGGCGACGACGCCCGGGTGATGGGCAAGGTCGTCTCGGTGCTCCGGTCGGTGCACTGACACCACCGACGCCGACCACCGGGATCACCCCTCGCGTTCCCACGGCTCGGGTGGCCGGGCGAACGGATCGTCGTCGAGGTACTCGCGCATCTCCACGGCGGCGTCCGGGTCCACGTCGGCGACCAGCAGCGTCCCCGAATCGGTGTGGGCCTCCTCGACGACGGTGCCGCGACGGTGGGCCAGGGCCACCAGGTCCTGTCGGGCGTACGGGACGTGCCCGCGCACCCGCAGCCGGGGCGAGGGCAGCAGCGAGGTCAGCCGTTCCACCAGTTCGGCGACCCCTTCCCCGCTGTGGGCCGAGACCAGCACCGGGTCGGCGCCGAGCTCGACGGTGACGCGACGTGCCAACGCCGCCAGCTCCGCCGGGTCGGTCTGATCGATCTTGTTCAACACCAGCTGCTGCGGCAGCCCGGCGGCGCCGATCTCCTCCAGCACTTCGTTGACGGCCGCGATCTGCGCCTGTGCCTCCGGGTGCGAGGCGTCGACGACGTGCAGGAGCACGTCGGCACGGGCGGATTCCTCCAACGTCGAGGTGAACGCCTCCACGAGGCCGTGCGGGAGCTTGCGGACGAACCCGACCGTGTCGGTGAGCACCACCTCGCGGCCGTCGTCGAGTTCCAGCTGCCGCACCGTCGGGTCGAGGGTGGCGAACAGCCGGTCCTCGACCTTGACGTCAGCGCCGGTGACGGCGTTCAGCAGCGATGACTTCCCCGCGTTGGTGTAGCCCACCAGCGCCGCGACCTGGACGTGGTGGCGCTCCCGCTCCCCGGCCTTGGTCCGGCGGATCTGCGCGTAGCCGTCCAGGTCGCGCTTGAGCTTCGAGATCCGACGCATGATCCGCCGACGGTCGACCTCCAGCTGGGTCTCCCCCGGGCCACGCCCACCGATCCCGACACCACCGGCGGCACGCCCCCCCGCCTGCCGGGACAGCGCCTCACCCCATCCACGCAGCCGCGGCAGCAGGTAGGCCAGCTGCGCCAACTCGACCTGGGCCTTGCCCTCCCGCGACGTCGCGTGCTGCGCGAAGATGTCGAGGATCACGATCGTGCGGTCGAGGACCTTCTGGCGGACCCGCTCCTCCAACGTGCGCTGCTGGGCGGGGGTGAGCTCGTCGTCGAACACGGCGGCGTCGGCACCGGTTGCCGCGACGAGGTCGGCGACCTCGTCGACCTTCCCCCCACCGATGAACGTCGCCGCGTGCGGGGTGTCGCGGCGTTGCACCACCCGCTCGGCGACGGTGGCACCGGCGGTGTCCAACAGCGCCTCGAGCTCGTCGAGGGAGGCCTCCACCTCGGCAGTGCTCCGCCCCGGCAGCTGCACGCCGACGATCACGGCCCGCTCGACGGGACGGATGATGTCGACACCCTCGCGGGGCGCGCCGTCCTCGATGACGTCGCGGCGCTGCCGCCGCAGCTCGGCGCGGGTGAGCCGCTGCTGGTCGTCCTCCGGGAGCTGTCGCTTCTCGCTCAGTGCTCTGTCTCCATCTGGCCGGCACGGGCCGAGGCGACCCAACCGTCGTCGAGGACTCCGCGGGCGACGACGTCCGCCGCACCGGTCAACGTCACCCCGTCGTCCTCGCTCCGACCGATCCGCAGCACACCACCGGGCAGGTGCACGTCGACCTCCGCGTCGACTTCGCCGCGTCGCTGCAACACCGCGACCGCGGCACACGCCCCGGTCCCGCACGCCGAGGTCTCCCCCACGCCGCGCTCCCACACCCGCAGGCGCACCGCACCGCGGGAGGCCACCTCGACGAACCCCACGTTCACCCCTTCCGGGAAGCGCTCGTCACCCTCCACGGCGGGTCCGAGGCTGGCCACCGGGGCGGCCGCGACGTCGTCGACGACCGTGACGGCGTGCGGGTTCCCCATCGACACGACCGCCACCTCGACGGCCTCGGTCACCCCGTCGGCCGGCGCGACGGTGAGCCGGTGGACCTGCGCGTCCGCGTCGTCGGCGACGAACGGCACCAGGTGTGGCTCGTGGCGGGGCGTGCCCATCGCCACGGCGACCTCGGCGACCGACCCGTCCGGGTGTCGGGAGGTGATCCGCACCGGCTTCACCCCCGCACGGGTGGCGATCCGCAACACCCCGTCGGCGTCGGGCTCGGCGACCCCGGAGTCGGCCACGATCTTCGCCGTGACCCGGACACCGTTGCCGCACATCTCCCCGATCGACCCGTCGGCGTTTCGGTAGTCCATGAACGCATCCGCGTCGGCCCCACCCGACCCGATCCGGATCACCCCGTCGGCACCGACACCGTGGCGCCGATGGGTCAACGCCCGAACCAGGGCATCGGAGAGTTCGAGGACGTCACCGGGGTCGGTGAGGACCACGAAGTCGTTCTCGGTGCCGTGTGCGAGGGTGAACTCCATCCCGGCGATGGTACGCCCCCCGGCACCACGGCGTCGGCCACGGTGGACGGGGCCGCGTCACCCCCACGCCACCCGGAGGTGGTCGGGCTCGCACGGGCGACACCGTGGATCGGCCCGGAACCAGGAACGTTGACGCCGGGCGTACCGCCACGTGCGCGCCGCGATGCGCTCGGCGAGTCCGTCCTCGGGCGCCTCGCCGTCGAGGACCGCGAACGCCTCGGCGTACCCGATCGCCTGAGCGGCGGTGCGCGACAGCGTGGTCGCCGCGCCCAACCGCGCGGCCTCCTCGAGGAGCCCGTCGGCGAGCATCGCCTCGGCCCGCCGACGGATCCTGGCGCGCAACACCTCGGTGGGCGGTTCGAGGTAGGCGACCCGCAGCCCCGGGTAGCGGGGGGTGAAGTCGTCCCACGCCCGCGCGTACGACGAGAACGTCCGCCCGGTGAGCTCGATCACCTCCAGGGCCCGGATGGTGCGCCGCACGTTCTGCGGCCCAATCCGGTCGGCCGCGACGGGGTCGAGGTCTTCGAGCACCGCGTGCGCCCCGTGGGGGTCGTGTTCGTGGCGCGCCTGCAGGCGCCGCCGGACCGCGGGGTCGGTCGGGGGGAACGCGAGGTCGTCGACGACCGCCCGCCAGTACAGCCCGGAGCCGCCGACCAGCAGGGGTGTCACCCCCCGATCGAAGAGGGTGGCGATCACCCCACGCGCCGCCTGTTGGAACTCGGCGACCGTCATCTGTTGGTCCGGATCGAGGACGTCGACGAGGTGGTGGGGGACCTCGGCGCGCTCGGCGGGGGACGGCTTCGCGGTCCCGATGTCCATGCCGCGGTACACCGTGAACGCATCCACGGCGACGATCTCGGTCGGGGCACCGGCAGCACGGCGGCGACGGGCGACCTCGAGGGCCAACGACGACTTCCCGGCACCCGTCGGCCCCAGCAGCGCCAGAGGGCCGTCCGCCGCCGGCGCGGTCCCCACCTACGTACCGACGACGACCGGGAGCGACGACGCAGGCGTGACCGGTGCCTCGTCGATCCGCCACGAGCCACCGGCGGCGAGCGAGGCGGCGGCCGCGCGGCCCGCGTCGGTGCGGCGGATCGCGGTGGGCGCGTCGGCGATGACGTAGTTCGCCGCCGCTTCGCGGACCTCGACGGTGACGAGGTCACCGGGGGCGTACTCCGGCGCACGGGTCGGTCCGTGCTCCGCGGCCGGGAGGTGGACGAGGTGGTTGCCGGGGGTCCTCCCCGACCAGCGCTGCGAGTTCGTCCGCGACGGCGAGTCCACCAGGACCTCGACACGGCGTCCGACAAGCCGCTGGTGCGCTTCGAGGGAGTGCTGACGGACGCGTGCCTCCAACCGCTGGTAGCGCTCGGCCATCACGTCGTCGTCGAGGAAGTCGTCGACCATCTCCGCGGCCGGGGTGCCGGGTCGCGGCGAGTACTGGAACGTGAAGGCCTGGTCGAACCGCACCGCGTCGACGACCTCGAGGGTCTCCTCGAACTCGGCGTCGGTCTCGGAGGGGAACCCGACGATGATGTCGGTGGTCAGCGCGGCGTCGGGGAGGAGTTCACGGGTGCGCTCGACGAGGGCGAGGAAACGCCGACGCCGGTAGGACCGTCGCATCGCCCGCAGCACCCGGTCGGAGCCGGACTGCA
>SLDB01000318.1 GCA_007125475.1 Nitriliruptoraceae bacterium
CTAGCGTCGTCGGCCGGGCCTCGGCCGAGCCGCTGCGGCGGCTGACCAGTGTCCTGGCGGCGACCTCGGTCGTGGGCGCCGGCTGGGTGGCGTACCTCGTCGCAGCAGACATCGTGCGTCTCGGTGACGCCGATGTCGCGGCGACGGTCGCGGTCACGGTGTGGATCGTCGCGCTCGGGGTGTTCCTGGCACGCCCCCGACCGCTGGGCCAGCTGGTGCTGCTGGCCGCGACGGCCGCGCTCGTCGGTGCGGCGCTGGCGCGACCGGCGATCACCCCGTCGCCCGCCTGGGTCGGGGTGGCGTACTGGGGCCTGGGTGTGGTCTGGCTCCTCCTGGGCCTCGGAGGCCGGCTGGCGCACCGCGGGGTCGCGGTGATCGCCGGTGCTGTCGTGGCGGTGCTGTCGCTGCAGGTCGCGTCGTTCGGGGAGGCCCGGACGTGGCTGCTGATGCTGGGTGTGGCGACCGCCGTCGGCCTCGTCGCGTTGTCGCTATCGGGAGGCGAGCCGGGTGCGCTGGCGGTGGGCTCGGTGGCGACGTTCGCGTTCGTGCCACAGGTCACGTTCGAGGTGTTCGGTGACGCGATCGGTGCGCCGGCGACCCTCCTCGTCGCCGGGATCCTCCTCGTCGTCACGGCGGTCGTGATCTCCCGCCTGCGCCGTGGGGCCGAGGACGCCGGTGGGGCGCCGGGCCCGCCCCGCTCGGAGGACGGCGACCCTGACGGTGCGCCGGAGCCGGACCGTTCGGGGGCGGCCGGGCCCGGCCACCACCGGCCGAGTGAAGCGCCATGAGCGGGGAACTCCGGGGCGCCGGCGGTGGCACGGCGTACGTCGTCGCGGCGGGGGTCGTGGCCGTCGTCGTCGTGGTCCTCGTGGTGGTGTTCGGCGTCGAGCGCCCACCGGAGCTGCCTTCGGTCGGGGACGAGCCCGCCGAGCCCGTGCCGTCGGCGGGCGTGGCGTGGATGAGCTGGTCCTCGGACGGAGCGTGTGTGCACACGCTCACCCCCGACGGCGCCCGGCGCGAGGTCTGGTGTGATCGTGGGGGTGGCGAACTGCTGGCGTGGCGCGATGACGGGACGTTCCTCATCGAGCGCTTCAACGGCGGGGAGCGCCGCATCCACGTCGTCGATCCCGCGACGGGTGAGGTGTCCCGACGTGGTGGCGACGCCGGTGCGGACCCGTCGGATGCCGAATGGGTGTGGTTCGACACCTCACACACCGATGGAGATCTCGTCGTGCGCCTCGAGGGAGACGAGGTGTGGCGTGTGCCAGCGGGTGCGTCGTACCGCGTCGACGACGGTGTGGCGTCACCGGACGGCGCATGGATCGCGGCCCGGGACTCGGCCGACCGGATCCTGCTCATCGCGCGTGACCGGTCGTCGCCGGTCCGAGTATGGACCTCGGCGGCCGACGGCGCCTCCACGTTGGTGTGGCAGACCGCCGCGGACGGCGGCTGAGCGGACATGCCGGCTGCACCGGTGCATCGACGCCGCCGGTGGGGACCACCGGGTCCCGCCGCGACGTGGCTACGCTCGGCCGGCCCCCGAGTCACGAGGCAGGGACCCGTCGATGAGCGACCTGACGAAGGCGTACGACCCGGCCGCCGTCGAGGCGGAGCTCTACGACGACTGGATGCGGGCGGGGCTGTTCCACGCCGAGCCGGACGACGACGGCGAGCCGTTCTCGATCGTGATCCCACCGCCGAACGTCACCGGGTCGCTGCACGTCGGCCACGCCCTGGACAACACCATCCAGGACGTGATCATCCGGCGCGAACGGATGCGCGGACGCAACGCCGTGTGGGTCCCCGGGACCGACCACGCCGGGATCGCGACCCAGAACGTCGTCGAGCGCGCACTGGCGGCGGAGGGAACCGACCGGCACCAGCTCGGCCGAGAGGCGTTCCTCGAACGGGTGTGGCGGTTCAAGGAGGAGTCGGGCGGGGTGATCCTGCAACAGCTCACCAAGCTCGGCGCCTCCTGTGACTGGGATCGCGAGGCGTTCACCTTCGACGCGCCCCGTTCGCGTGCCGTCCGTGAGGTCTTCGTCTCCCTGTACGAGCAGGGCCTGATCTACCGCGGCAACCGGCTGATCAACTGGTGCCCGCGGTGCAGCACGGCGCTGTCGGAGATCGAGGTCGACCACGAGGAGGTCACCGGGGAGCTGGTGCGGTTCACGTACCCCTTCGCCGACCGCGAGGGAGGGATCGAGGTGGCGACGACCCGTGCGGAGACGATGCTCGGCGACTCGGCGATCGCGGTCCACCCCGAGGACGCCCGGTACCGCGACCACGTCGGCCGGAGGGTGCGTCACCCGTTCCAGGACCGCGTGTTCGAGGTCGTCGCCGACCCCTACGTCGACCCCGAGTTCGGGTCCGGCGCCGTGAAGATCACCCCGGCCCATGACCCCAACGACCACGAGATCGGGTTGCGGCACGACCTCGACGTCATCGACATCATGGATGACGACGCGATCCTCACGGACGTCGTCGGGGAGCGCTTCACCGGGCTCGATCGCTTCGTGGCCCGACGCGAGGTGAAGGCGGCCCTCGACGAGGCGGGCCTGCTGGTGGCGGTGGAGCCGCACGAGCACGCGGTCGGTCACTGCTCGCGGTGTGCCACGGTGGTCGAGCCCCGGTTGTCGCTGCAGTGGTTCGTGACGATGCGGCCCCTGGCCGAGCGTGCGGCCGACGCCGTCCGTGATGGGCGGGTGAGGTTCGTCCCGGCCAGCCGGACGACGTCGTTCCTCGAGTGGCTCGACAACCTCCACGACTGGTGCATCTCCCGGCAGATCTGGTGGGGTCACCGCATCCCGGCGTGGTACGGCCCCGACGGTGAGATCCGCGTCAGTCGTGAGGACGTCGACGAGCCCGGGTGGGAACAGGATGAGGACGTCCTCGACACGTGGTTCTCCTCCCAGCTGTGGCCGTTCACGGTGTTCGGCTGGGAGCACCCCGGCAGCGACACGCCCGAGCTCGCCGCGTGGTACCCGACCTCGACCCTGGTCACCGGCTACGACATCAACACCTTCTGGGTGAGCCGCATGCTGATGATCGGGTTGTGGTTCACCGACGACGTCCCGTTCCGGGTGGTGCACAACCACGGTCTGGTCCGCGACGCCCACGGCAAGAAGATGTCGAAGTCGTTCGGCAACGTCATCGACCCCCTCGACCTGGTGGCGAAGTACGGCGCCGACGCGACCCGGCTGGCACTGTTGCGCTCGGCCGCCCCCGGGACCGACGTCCCGCTCGCCGAGGAGTGGGTCGAGGGGGCACGCAGGTTCGCGAACAAGCTCTGGAACGTGGCGGGGTTCGCGCTCGCGAACCTCGCCGGCGTCCGGCCGGGGCCGCTGCCGGCGCGCGCGGAGCTTGCGCTGGAGGACCGGTGGATCCTGTCTCGGCTCGCCGCGGTGCACCGTGACGTCGAGGCCGCCTACCAGGGCTACGACTGGCCGGTGGTCACCCGCGGGCTGTACCACTTCGTGTGGGACGAGCTCGCCGACTGGTACCTCGAGGCCGTCAAGCCGCGGATCTACGGGGACGACGACGTCGCCGCCGACGTCGCACGTCGGGTCCTGGCGGTCGTCCTCGATGACACGCTGCGGTTGCTCCACCCGGTGATGCCGTTCGTCACCGAGTCGTTGTGGCGCCGCCTCACCGGCGCCGGCGGTGGTCGGGAGTCACTGATGGTGGCGGCGTGGCCCGAGCCGCGTGAAGGCGACGTCGATGACCTCAGCGAGGCGGCGTTCGCCGAGCTCAGGAGCCTGGTCACGGAGGTGAACCGGTTCCGCTCCCAGAACCACGTCGCCCCCTCGAAGCGGTTCGAGATCGCCGTCGTCGGTGATGAGGACGGCGTCGTGGCCCGCCACACCGCGCTGGTCGCCTCGTTGGCGACGTTGTCGGGGGTCCGGGTCGTCGACGAGGCCGTCGAGGCGCCCGGGGTCTCCACGATCGTGTACGCCGGAGGCCAGGCGCAGGTCGACCTCGCCGGTCTCATCGACGTCGAGGCCGAGCTCTCGCGGCTGGATCGGGAGCTGACACGCGCCCGTGACGACCTCGCCAAGGTGGAGGGGAAGCTCGCGAACGACGGCTTCGTCACCCGGGCACCGGCCGACGTCGTCGAACGTGAACGCACCCGCCGACAGGAGCTCGGAGCGGTGCTCTCCCAGCTCGAGGAGCGGATCGAGGCGCTGCGCACGTTGCGCTGAGGCCGTCGAGCCCCGCCGCGGCGCTGGCGGTCCGTACCGTTGGCAGCGGCGGCGACCACTACCTACGCTACCGTAACTTCACGCCCTGCCGGGGTACCGCGCGAAAGGAACACCGTGTCGGCCCGACGCCGCACCGACCGTGAGCTCCTCGCCGAGCTCGAACCGGTCGCCGACCAGCAGTTGCGGACCCACGAGCGGATCGCCGAGGAGTGGTTCCCACACGACTACATCCCGTACTCGCTCGGGCGCGACTTCGACACCGATCCGTGGACGCCGGACCAGTCCCGCCTCGAGGGGGTCGCCCAGGTCGCGTTCGAGGTCAACCTGATGACCGAGGACAACCTCCCCTCCTACCACCGGGAGATCCACGCGATGTTCGGGCACGGCGACGGTGCGTGGATCAACTGGGTCCATCGCTGGACCGCCGAGGAGGGACGTCACTCGATCGTGTTGCGCGACTACCTGGTGGTCACGCGGGCGTTGGACCCCTACGAGCTCGAACGTGCCCGGATGGCCCAGGTCATGCAGGGCTACGATCACGAGAGCCGGGGGACGCTGTGGGGGATGGCCTACGTCGCGTTCCAGGAGCTGGCCACCCGGATCAGCCACCGCAACACCGGTCAGTACTCCCAGGACCCGGTCGCCGACCGCATCATGGCCCGGATCGCCCGCGACGAGAACCTGCACATGCGCTTCTACCGCGACATGGTGCAGGCGGCGATGCGCATCGACCCGTCGTCGGCGATCGAAGCGATCGCCGACGAGGTCATCGGATTCGAGATGCCCGGGGCCGGGATGCGCCAGTTCCTGCGCAAGTCGGCGATGATCGCGAACGCCGGGATCTACGACCTGAGGATCCACCACGACGAGGTCGTCCAGCCGTTGCTGCGGTACTGGGACGTGTTCGGCGTCGAGGGGCTCGACGAACGGGCCGAGCGTCGCCGCGAGGACCTCGCGACGTTCCTCGCCGGACTCGACGCCCAGGCGGCGCGGTTCGAGGACAAGCGTGCCGCCCGGCGCGACCGGCGCGCCCGGGCGTGACCCGACCGGGGTCCGCCGGTCGCACCCCACACGTGCCGGCCGGGAGCCGAGATCCGCCCCGTGGCACCAGGCAGGAGCCCACGATGCCGAACGTCGAGGCCTACGAACGCGCCCGCGACGGGCTCGAGCGCCGCGGTCCGGGGAGGATGGTGCCGGACCTGGCCCGGATCACCCGGCTCGCAGAGCTCCTCGGTGACCCCCAGCGGGGACTGCCATCGGTGCACGTCACCGGCACCAACGGCAAGGGATCGGTGGTCCGCATGGTCGGTGCGCTGTGCTCGGCCGCCGGGATCACGGCTGGGACGTACACCTCCCCGCACCTGCAGAGCGTGCGGGAGCGCTTCGGCGTGGCGGGGCGGTCGATCTCGCCGGCGCGGTTCGCCGAGGTCTACGACGAGGTGGCGGTCCTCGCCGACCTCGTCGACGAAGAGTCGCGTCGACGCGACGGCGCCGGAGCCGACCAGGTGACCTACTTCGAGTTCCTCACCGCGATGGCGTACTGGTGGTTCGCCGACACCCCGGTGGACGTCGCGGTCGTCGAAGTCGGGATGGGGGGGCGTTGGGACGCGACGAACCTGCTCCGAGGTGACGTGGCCGTCATCAACGCGGTCGCCGTCGACCACCCGCAGCTGGGCGCCGATCCGGCCGAGATCGCCGGCGAGAAGGTGGGGATCGTGAAGGCCGGGACCCACGTGGTCTCGGCGCCGCAGACCCCCGAGGTGACCGACGTCGTACGCAGGACCGCGGACACGGTCGGGGCGTCGGCGGTGTGGACCGTCGGGGCCGACGTCGCCGTCGTGTCCCGGTCGGTCGCGATCGGTGGCCAACTGCTGGCGCTGCGCGTGGGTGACCGCGTCGTCGATGACGTCCTCCTCCCGTTGTTCGGGGCCCACCAGGCCGAGAACGCCGCGCTGGCGTTGGGAGCGTTCGCCGCCCTCACCGGGGCGGCGTTCGACGACATGGAGGACGACGTCATCCGTCACGGTCTGCAGGCGGTGGTCGTCCCGGGGCGGATGGAGATCGTCCACCGTGAGCCGACGGTCCTCCTCGACGGGGCACACAACCCCCACGCCGCCGCGGCGCTGGCGGCTGCGGTCGAGGAATCCTTCGGGTTCCGTGAGCTCGTCCTCGTCGTCGCCTGTCTCGAGGGCAAGGATCTCACCGGGATCCTCACGGCGCTGCGCGGGGCGGCCTCCCACGTCGTGGTGACCACGGTGCCCTCACCGCGTGCCGTGCCGGTGACCACGCTCCACGACGCCGCCGTCGCGGTCTGGGAGGGGACCGGTGTCGCCGTCGAGGCCGCCGCCGACCTCGACGAGGCGGTCGACCTCGCCCTCGGGATCGCCGCGGAGGGCGACGGGGTCCTCGTCACCGGGTCGTTGCACACCGTCGGCGCCGCCCGGCAGCGGTTCCTCCCCGTCGACGACGTCGCCGACGACGACGCCGTCGTCGTCGAGCCGGCCGACGAACCCGACGAGGCGTTCGACCCCCTCGGTGAGGTCGGGCTCGACGGCGACGAGTGACCGGCACGGTTTGCCCGGGACCTGGCGAGCGGGCAGGCTCCCGCCCGCTGCCTCGACGGCCGTGATCCGAGGCGGTCCCACCGACGACCCGTCCCACCGACGACCCCAGGAGCACCCGTGGCCACCGAGCAGACCCTCATCCTCGTCAAGCCGGACGGCGTCGCGCGCGGCCTCGTCGGTGACGTCGTCTCCCGGATCGAACGCAAGGGGTACCGCCTCGACGCCCTGCAGCTGAGGACGATCGACCGCCCGACCGCCGAGGAGCACTACGCCGAACACGCGCAGAAGCCCTTCTTCGGCGACCTGGTGACGTTCATCACCTCCGGGCCGCTGGTCGCGATGGCGGTCTCCGGGGAGGGGGCGATCGGCGGGATGCGCACGCTGATGGGGGCGACGAACCCCCTCGAGGCGGTCCCGGGCTCGATCCGGGGCGACCACGCCACCGAGATCGGTGAGAACCTCGTGCACGGTTCCGACTCCGCGGCCTCGGCAGCCAGGGAGCTGGCGATCTTCTTCCCCGACGGCGTCTGAGCTGCCGACGGCGGGCGACGCCGGCGGTCCACAACCCCCCCGACCCCGTCGGCGACTCCGGCGGCCCGACGGGCAGGATCGCCCCCCCGTCTGCAGGAGCCGTCGTGTCCCAGCACCCCGTCGTCGCACGCCATCGCACCGCCGGTCCCGCCCGCTGGACCGTGGGGCCCGCTGCCGGGCTCGTCCCGGACCCCGGGTGTGCGGCGTGCGACCGTTCGCCGCAGCAGGTCGAGATCGCCGACCGACCGGAGGTCACCTCACCGGAGGCCGCCGCCGACGTCCTCGTCCCGCGTCTGGTGGGTGCCGACCGCGAACGGTGCATCGCGGCGTTGCTGGACACCAAGCACCGCCTGCGCACCGTCGTCACCGTCAGCATCGGCAGCCTGGACCATACGTTCATGTCGCCGCGCGAGGTGTTCCGGGACGCGTTGCTGGCCAACGCCGCGGCGGTCGTCCTGGCCCACAACCATCCGTCGGGGGATCCAGAACCCTCCCGCGACGACGAGCTGGTCACGCGCCGGCTGGTGCGGGCCGGCGAGCTCGTCGGCGTCGAGGTCCTCGATCACCTCGTCGTCGGCGGGTGCAGGTGGGTCTCGCTGGCACGTCGCGGCCGGTGCTGAGCGCCTGGCGGGTCCGTCCGGGCAGGTGCGGCACGGACGCGGTGGGGAGGCGGTGGTAGCGTCAGGGTCTGGTCACCGCCCGGTGTGGCGCCTCGCACGCGGGCAGCGGCTGCCGGTCGTCGACCCCGTGTGCCGGGGTTCGGCCACCGGGCTCCTCGCGGGCGCCTCCACGGCGGGCCGCGCCAACCCTTGCACTCGGGTGCCTCGACACCGGTAGGTCCACACGTGGCGGCGAACATCGGCAACTCCCTTCAACTCCTCGGCCGGGACATGGCCGTCGACCTCGGCACCGCGAACACGCTCGTCTACGTCCGTGGACGGGGGATCGTGCTCGACGAGCCCTCGGTGGTGGCGATCAACACCCGTACCGGACACATCCTCGCCGTCGGGTCCGAGGCGAAGCGGATGATCGGCCGCACGCCCGGCCACATCATGGCGATCCGCCCCCTGAAGGACGGGGTGATCGCCGACTTCGACGTCACCGAGAAGATGCTGCGCTACTTCATCCACGCGGTGCACAAGCGCCGGTTCCTCGCCAAGCCACGCGTGGTCGTGTGCGTCCCGTCAGGGATCACCGGCGTCGAGCAACGCGCCGTCGAGGAGGCCTCGATCCAGGCCGGCGCCCGCTCGGCGTACATCATCGAGGAACCGATGGCCGCGGCGATCGGGGCGGGGCTCCCGGTCCACGAGCCGGCCGGGAACATGGTGGTCGACATCGGCGGCGGGACCACCGAGGTCGCGGTGATCTCCCTGGGAGGCATCGTGACCTCCCAGTCGATCCGGATCGGTGGTGACGAGCTCGACGAGGCGATCATCGCCTACATCAAGAAGGAGTACTCGTTGATGCTCGGCGAGC
Source organism: Nitriliruptoraceae bacterium (assembly GCA_007125475.1). Classification (GTDB taxonomy): domain Bacteria; phylum Actinomycetota; class Nitriliruptoria; order Nitriliruptorales; family Nitriliruptoraceae; genus SLDB01. The sequence continues at coordinate 8,774 of SLDB01000318.1, forward strand.
GCACCGCCGAGGAGATCAAGATGGCGATCGGGTCGGCGTTCCCGCTGCCCGACGAGCCCCACGCGGAGATCCGGGGCCGTGACCTCGTCTCCGGACTGCCCAAGAC
>SLDB01000195.1 GCA_007125475.1 Nitriliruptoraceae bacterium
ACCGCGATGCGTGGCCTGATGCACGGCGGGGACGTCGCCGGCGAGGTCGCCGTCGTCCTCGCGGTGTCGGCCGCCCTCGTCGTGGTCTTCGCCCCGTTGACGATCCGCGCCTACCGCCGCCGCGCGTAGACACCCCTCCCGCAGTGGCCGGGGGACCGTCACGCCATCAGGAGGGCGACCCCGACCGCGCCGGTGTAGAGGTGGGCCCAGAACGGCGGGCGGAACGCCACGGCCACCCGCGGGGTGACGAACCCCACCAGGAACACCGGTCCCCACACGATCCCGGTCCACCCCAGCCACGACGGCAGCGCGCCGTCGGTGAGCACCGCTGCGCCGAGGACGGACGAGGCGCCGTAGGCGCTGCACATGTGGACCGAGTACAGCCACGTCGCCCACCGGTTGAAGGGTTCACCGACGTCCGGGGGAGCGCCGGTGGCCACGGCGACCTCCGCCGCCCAGGTGGTCACGGTGAGACGGAACGTCAGTGAGGCGATCCAGCACACCGCGCCGAGGGTGTAGACGACCGCAGCGATCACCACGGCCGCGACGGCGAGTGGCTCGTCGACCACGACGGCGAGGGCGGCGATCCCCGCCGGCGTCGTCAGCATCGCCACGATCATCCACACGTGGATCCACCGCCAGCGGATGCGGTCGCGATGGATCGCACCCAGCGTCTGGGCGAACGGGCGGTCGTACGCCGGACGCCACGCAGCGGCGCCGACGAAGAACAGCACCAGGCCGGCGACGAGCACTGTGCCGACGAGGTCATCGACGGCCATTCGGATCACCCTCGGTCCGCCCGCACGCCCGCTGACGATCCCGGCGCGCGTGGCAGGGCGATCCTACGCCCCCGTCCCGCGGCGCGCCGGCGACCGGTGATCCGACGTGACACGCCCCCGCCGGCGTGGTCGTATGCCCGTCGGCCCCACCGCGCCCGCCCCCGCGGTCCGCGGCCGTCCGCCGACGCAGGAGGAGTCATGCCCGGAGATCTGTGGAGCCTCGACGCCGCGGAGCTGCACGAGGCGTACACCCGTGGCCGGGCCTCCCCCGTCGAGGTCCTCGACGCCTGCCTGGGTCGGATCGCCGAAGTGGATCCGACGATCGGGGCGTTCACGTCACTCACCGACGAGTCGGCCCGGGCCGAGGCCGAGGTGGCCGCCGACGAGCTTGCCCGTGGGGTCCGGCGCGGACCGCTGCACGGGATCCCGGTCGCCCTCAAGGACCTCTTCGACGTCCGGGGGGCCGTCGTCGCGTACGGCTCGCCGGTGTTCGACGGGCGGGTGGCCACGCACGACGCGCACCTGGTGACGAAGTTGCGGGCCGCCGGCGCGCTCATCGTCGGGGTGACCCGGGCGCACGAGTTCGCGTGGGGGTTGACCACCCAGCACGCGACGATGGGTTCGACGCGCAACCCGTGGAACACCGACCGGGTCCCGGGAGGCTCCAGCGGTGGTTCGGCGGCGGCGGTGGCGACCGGGATGGTCCCGCTGGCGCTGGGCAGTGATACCGGAGGGTCGGTCCGCGTGCCGGCCGCCTACTGCGGCGTGATGGGGTTGAAGCCGACGTACGGCCGGCTCTCGCAGGCCGGTGCCCTGCGCCTGTCGCGCTCACTGGACCACCCCGGGGTGTTCGCCCGCACCGTCGACGGCCTCGCGCGAGGCTTGGAGGTCCTGGCCGGTGACGACCCGGAGGACCTGAGCACCCACCCGGACAGCGCCTGGGAGCCCATCGACCTCGATGCCGCAGTGTCGGGTGTCCGGCTCGGGCGGGTGCCCGACCTGCACGGGATGCGGCTCGCCCCCGACCACGAGGCCGCGTTCCAACACGCCGTCGCCGCCGCGGAGTCCGCGTTCGGTGAGGCCGACGAGGTCGCGTTCCCCGAGCCGGAGGCGATCCTGCCGGCGTGGGCGGTGATCCAGCAGGCCGAGGCCTACGACACCCACACCCGGATCCTCGGCACCTGGCCGGGGCAGGCCGACGACTACGGCGCCGACGTCCGACCGCTGATGGAACGGGCCGCCGACGTCGGGATCGGCGACTACCTCGCCGCCAGTGACGAGGCCCAGCGGGTCCGGCGCCGCTTCGAGGCGGTGTTCCGGTCCGTCGACGTGCTGCTCACCCCGGTGACCGCCGGCCCGCCGTCGACGTGTGCCGACCCCGGCAACGTCGAACACCACGGCGAGGTGATCCGCTTCCGCCGCCTCGTGCTGGGCTACACGGTGCCGCAGAACCTGGCCGGGCTGCCGTCGTGCGCCGTACCGGTCGGCGTCGACGACGTGGGGGTCCCCGTCGCCGTGCAGGTCACCGCACCGTGGGGCCGGGAGGACCTGGCGCTGGGTGTCGCCCGGCGTCTCGAGCAGCTGCTGCCGCCACCGAGGTGGACCGCCCCGCAGGCGTGACCAGCGTGGGGGCGATCACCACGGAGGTGGACACCCGGGGCGGCGACGTGCCCGCGTGACGAACGGTCGGGTTCCGGGCCGGACGCCCCTGGCGCGGGTCTGAGCAGTCGACGAGACTCGGTCACCGACCCGTACGCCAACGCCGTACGGCCACGCCGGCCGACGAGGCAGCGGCCAGAGGAGGTCCACGACATGGAAGAACCCCACGCGGTCGACATCCTGGCCATGGCCCGTGACAGCGACGACTTCCGACGGGTGGTCACCACCGGTGCACACCTGCAGGTCGTGCTCATGACGCTGCAGCCCGGCGAGGCGATCGGCGCCGAGACGCACGAGGGGCACGACCAACTCCTGTACTTCGTCGAAGGCGAAGGCGAGGCGGTGCTCGACGGCGAGCGGTCACCGGTGGCCCCCGGCGACCTGGTCCTGGTCCACGCCGGGGTGCTCCACGACTTCGTGAACACCGGGGACACGCCGTTGCGGTTGGTCACCGCCTACGCCCCGCCCGAGCATCCACCCGGCACGGTCCACCCCTCGAAGCCCGACGCGGCCGGTTGACCGGGCTGACCACACCGCCCGTCGGCGCCCGCGGGGCTTCATGACCACGTCGCCTGCGTCAGTCGCGCATGTTCAGCAGCGAGCGTCCGGCGCTTCTTGACCCGAGCGAGCGCGGGGAGCGCTGATACCGGGGGTGCAGTGCAGCTATGCGTGAGCTACGCTGTAGCTCGATAGGGGGAGGACTGCTCATGGCTGCGAGGAGTACGTCGTTCCGGCTGAGCGATGAGGCGCGATGGCGTCTTCACGAGCGCGCTGAGCGTGAGGGGATCAGCGCGACGGCGCTGCTCGAACGACTGATCGTCGAGGGCGTGGACACCCTGGAGCACTCGGGGATCGTCTACCGGGGTGCAGGTCACGACCGTCGTGCTGCGCTCGCTGGCGGGCCGGATGTCTGGGAGATCGTCGCGCGGCTGCGGGAACTCGAGGGCAGCGAGGAGGAGCGGATCGCGGTCCTGGCGACGGAGGCCGAGCTGCATCCTCGGCAGTTGCGTGCCGCTCTGGAGTTCGCCGCCCGGCATCCGGCAGAGATCGAACACCGGATCGTCCGCAACGAGCGTGCGATCGCCGAGAGCCGTGAAGCAGCCGAGCAGCGCCGGGCGCTGTTGGCGTGAGGTTCCTGCTCGACGAGATGTTCTCGTGGGCTGCGGCCACCGTGCTGCGAGATGTGTTCGACCATGATGCGATGCACGTCGGCGAGGTGGGCCTGTCCGGTGCCGATGATTCCGCGGTCGCAACGTTCGCGCGCAGTGAGCACCGTGCCCTCGTGACCGAGAACATCACTGACTACGCGCCAGAACCCGACCTGGTGCTGGTATGCGTCCTGAAGCGCAAGCTGCCCTCGGGTGGGGCCCAGGCGCGAGCGCTGGCGGAACTGCTCAACCACTGGGCGACTGAGAACCCCGATCCGTATGTCGGCCAGCACTGGCCGACATGATCGGCCTGTCACCCACGGATCCGGCCGGCCAAGCTGGGGTCCCGCACGGTGGACGTCCAGGGTTGAGGGCAGCAGATCATGTCTCGTGGCGAAGATGTGGGGTGTTCTTACTGCCGTGTCGCTGCTGTGCGAGTTCAACGGGTGGTCGCAACGCCCGTTGACGAACGCCGGCGGCGGTCACCACGCCGCCCGGCGCAGCCCGCCGTCGACGTGGATCAGCTCCCCGGTGAGGTAGCCGGCCTCGTCCGAGGTGAGGAACGACACAAGGGCGGCGACGTCGGCAGGCTGGCCGAGGACACCGGCGGGGATGTTGTCGCGGGCGAACGCCTCGCGTTCCTCGGCGGACGGGTGCAGCCGCTCGACGACCTGTTCGGTGAGGATCCGGCCCGGCGCGACGGTGTTCACCGTGATCCCGTGGGGAGCGAGCTCGGAGGCGCGGATCTTCGACCAGATCGTCACCGCGCCCTTGGCCACCGTCGAGGCGTTCATCCGGGCCGGTGGCTCCAACGGGGCGCCGATGGTGACGATCCGGCCCCAGCGGCGCTGTCGCATCCCCTCGGCGAAGGCGTCCGAGAGCCGCCGGACGGCCTCGAACTGCAGGGCCATCGCCGAGGCCCACACCGGTTCGGGGTCGTCGGCCGGCACCGGGACCGACCCACCGGCGTTGTTCACGACCACACCGACCTCGACCCCGGCGGAGCGGACCGCCGCGATCGCGGCGTCCTGACCGTCCGTGTCGCTGAGGTCGGCCGGGACCGGGGTGAACCGCCCGCCTGCGGCGGTGACCTCCTCGGCCAGTTCGTCGAGGCGGTCGGCGCGCCGGGCGACGCCGTGGACGTCGAAGCCGTCGCGTGCCAGGCGGGCGGCGATCTCCCGGCCGATGCCGCTGCTTGCCCCGGTGACGACGGCGGCGAGGGTGCGTGCGGTCATGGGGCTGCCTCGATCACGTGGTGGGCGTCCGGGGTCCCGGTGGCGGGTGCTGGGCGGTGAACACGTCGGCGATCTCGTCGCGGCGGGCGAACCAGGCCTGACCGGTCGACTGCGCGTGCTCGATGAACTCCCGCAGCAGCGAGGTCCGTGCGGCCTGTCCGGAGAACCGCGGGTGCAGCCCGATCGACAGCAGCTTCGGCGTCGTCGCCGACTCCGCCAACAGCTGGTCGAAGCCCCTGACCAGGCTGGCCAGCCACTCCTCACCGCCGACACGGCCGGCCATCTGCGCGTCGTTGTAGAGCATCGTGTACGGGACCACCAGGTGGTGGTCGCCGGCGACCTCGACGTAGTAGGGCAGGTCGTCGTTGTAGGCGTCGCTGTCGTAGGCGAAGCCTTCGGCGTGCAGCAGCTCACGGGTGTGGATGCTGGGGCCGTACCGGCTGTACCAGCCACGGGGGCGGACCCCGACGGTGTCCTCGAAGAGCCGGACCGCGTCACGGATGGCGTCGCGCTCGGCCTCGCGGCCCAGGGTCCACGGCTCGGTCCACCGCAGCCCGTGGGAACAGACCTCGTGTCCGGCGTCGACCAGTCGTCGTCCGACGGAGGGGTTCGCCGCCAGCGCGACCGCACACGCGAACGCGGTGCACGTCACCCCGAGGTCCTCGAAGAGTTCCAGGACGCGGTGGACGCCGACCCTGCTGCCGTACTCGAACAGTGATTCGGTGGTCAGGTCCCGTACGTCGGCGGGGAACGGCTTGGGGTAGTCCGGGTTGGGCTCGTTCGCCGCGTCACCGAACGCGAAGGAGCGTTCGCTGCCCTCCTCGACGTTGAGGCAGAAGCTCACCGCGAGGCGGGCGCCGTTCGGCCATGACACCACCGGTGGCTCGGCTCCGTACCCGACGAGGTCACGCGCCGGGCCGTGCTCCGGCGGTGGCCAGTACCCGCCCTCGCCCTCGTCGGTCACCGTGTCTCCCTCCCGGATCGTCGGCGCCACCCGTGGTCGGTCCCGGCGGTTCCGTCGACCGAATTCTCTCGTGGCGGTTGCCGATGGGTCGTGGCGTACACCTACCACGCACCCGCCCGGCCGGTCACCCGGAGGACCGGGCAGCCGGGTCGAGTAGCGTGCCGTCGGCCCATCGCCGCCGAGCCCATCACCGAGTCACGGGGGATCCGCCGTGCCACCCGCCCGCCCGGCAACCCACGCGGGCCTCGGCCTGTGGCTGGGGATGTTCGCGGTCGCGTTCGGCACCAACGTCCCGGTGGCGCTGCTGCTCAGTTACCGGGTGCACCTCGAGCTCACCCCGACGATCCTGATGATCGCGTTCGCCGTGTACGCGGTCGGCCTGGTGCCGGCCCTGCTGCTGGCCGGTCCGGCCTCGGACCGTCGGGGGCGGAAGGCGCTGGTGCTGCCGTTCGCGGTGTTGGCGGCGGTCGCCTCCGTCGTGCTGCTGTGGGCACCGGTGTCGTTGCCGGCGTTGCTGGTCGGCCGGTTCCTGCAGGGCGCCGTCTCCGGGGTGGTGTTCAGCGTCGGCAGCGCCTGGCTCGCCGAGATCGTCGGCGACCACGCGGCCGCCTCCCGTCGTGCCGCAGCGGCGATGAGCGCCGGGTTCTGCCTCGGCCCGCTCACCGCCGGGGTGCTGGGACAGTTCGCCCCCGCCCCGACCACCCTGCCCTACATGGTGCACCTGGTCCTGATCGCGGGTGCCCTGGTGCTGCTGCCCCGGATCGCCGAGACCGTCGAGCGCCATCGAGGCCGAGGTCGCCTGATCAACCTCGGGGTCCCCCGACCGGCCCGGCCGGCGTTCGCGACGTTCGTCGCGCCGTTGGCGCCGTGGGTGTTCACTTTCCCGGCCGTATCGGTCACCGTCCTACCGCTCGGGCTGCAAGAGGTGATGGTCGGGTTCGAACTCGTCGTCACCGGGGTGGTGGCGGGGATCACGATGGCCGTCGGCGTCGCCGTACAGCCGGTCGTCGCCCGTCTGGGAGCGGTCCGCGCCGCTCCGCTGGCGACGCTCTCCGGCGCCGCCGGGCTCGGCCTGGGGGTGACCGCGATCGCCCTCGGCCTGCCGTGGGTGCTGCTGCCGGCCGCTGTCCTCCTCGGCGTCGGGTACGGGCTCGCGATCGCCTCCGGGCTCACCGCGACCCAGTGGTTGGCCGACCCGGCCCACCGCGGCGCCCTCGTCGCGACGTTCTACGCCCTGACCTACCTCGGGTTCGGTGCCCCGGTGGTGATCTCGGCCGTCTCCGAGGGCACCAGCTTCCTCACCGCCCTCGCCGCGCTCGCCGGGCTGGCGGTGATCGCCTCGCTCTGGCTCCGGTTCGGGCCGGGGGGCCGCCTCGTCGACGAGCGACGCCGGGCCACGGCCGGCGTCGCCACCGGCGAGGCCCCGCACCGCTCCTGAACGTTGGTGGGTGGTTCAGACCGGCTCGCGGCCGCGTCGAACGCGGGACCAGGCCCGGGCGTGGTATCACTACCGCCCACCGGGGCGATCCCGGAAGGTCGTGGCCGACGTCGAGGTGGTTGGGGTGAGGGAAGCGGTGTCGTCACCGGCGGAGCTGTTCGACATCGCCGGGGTCGTGCGGTCCCCCGACGGGGTGCTGCGCTACCAGGACCTGCCCACCTCGGTCGTCGAGATGTTCCGTGACAGCGTCGACCGTGATCCGAGCGCCGAGGCCCTCGTCGAGCCCGGTGGGCCGCGGTTGAGCTACCGCCGGCTGTGGGACCGGGCCAGCCACCTCGCCGGGGGCCTCGTCGCCGAGGGCGTCACCCCCGGGGACCGGGTCGCGATCGAGCTCCCCAACGGCGTCGACTGGTGTGTGGCGTTCCTGGGCACGCTGCTGGCCGGAGCGGTCGCGGTCCCGGTGAACACCCGTTTCACCGCCGCCGAGCGCGACTACGTCGTCGGCGACGCCGGCGCCCGGATCAGGATCCGCCCCGACGCACCGCTGCCCGACGGTCCCGCCCACGTCCACGAGGACCACCGGCCGACCGACGCGGCGACGATCTTCTACACCAGCGGGACGACCGGATTCCCCAAGGGGGCGGTGAACACCCACGAGAACCTGGTGGCCACCACCGAGAACAGCCGGCGGGCCCGGCAGCTCCCGGTCGGCGAGATCCGCGATCTGATCTCGGTCCCGCTGTTCCACGTCACCGGGTGCCACAGCCAGTTCCTCACCACCCTCGACCTCGGTGGGACGTCGGTGATCCTGCCGAAGTTCGAGGTGCAGGCGTTCCTGCGGGCGATCGAGGCCGAGGAGGTGAACAAGATGACGTCGGTGCCGGCGATCTACTGGCTCGCGCTGAACCAGGACAACGTCGATGACTTCGACCTCACCGCGGTGCGATGGGTGACGTACGGCGGCGCACCGTGCCCCCCGCGGCTGGCGCGACGGATCGCCGAGCACTTCGCCTCTGCACGGATCGGGAACGGCTACGGGCTGACCGAGACGTCGTCGATCGCGACGTTCCTGCCGCACGAGTACGCCATCACCCGGGCCGCCACGGTCGGGGCTCCTGTCCCGGTCGACGAGCTCGCCCTCGCCGAGGTCGATCCGGACACCGGCGTCGGGGAGCTGCTGATCCGGGGCCAGAACGTCGTGGACGGGTACTGGGGGAACGCCGAGGCCACCGCCGCAGCGATCGTCGACGGCTGGCTGCACACCGGGGACCTGGCCCGGCTCGACGACGACGGGTTCTGCGAGATCGTCGACCGGGCCAAGGACATGATCAACCGTGGCGGCGAGAACGTGTACTGCCTCGAGGTCGAGCACGTCCTGGTCAACCACCCCGCGGTGTTCGAGGCCGCCGTCGTCGGGGTGCCCGACGAGGTGATGGGCGAGAAGGTCGGTGCGGTGGTCGTGCCCCAACCGGGTGCGTCGCCGGCGGCGGCCGAGCTCGCCGCGTTCGTCGGCGAGCACCTGGCCGACTACAAGG
>SLDB01000201.1 GCA_007125475.1 Nitriliruptoraceae bacterium
ACCCCGGCGAACAGGGCGTAGCCACCGGCCGCCCCGAGCACCGCCGCCACGGCCAACGCCACCCATGCCGCCGATCCCGCAGTGCGCGCCGATCCCGCCGCCAGGTAACGACGCAGCAGGCCCCGGCGTCGGGGACGGAGCGCAGGTGCCGGCGCCAGGCCGCGCCAGCCGGAGGTGGAGCCGGTCACGATGAGCAGGACCCCGTAGGCGGCGATCAGCCCGACCGCGAACGCGGGCGCGGTGCCAGTCACCCGACACCACCGGCGACCCACGCCCCGGGCGCAGCGCCGCCACCGATCCCCGCCAGTCGCGTGGGGACCTCGCCGCTGCGGACCAGCTCACCGGTCGCCGACCGGGTGAACACCTGGGAGACGGTGAACGCGGTACTCCCCGGGGAGGTCGCCGGTTCCTCGACGGCGATGACCTCGGTCACCCGGGGTACCCCGTCGATGCGGGCGCAGTGGACGACGACGTCGACCGAGTCGGCGACGAGGGCGTCGAGGGCCTGCGGAGGCAGCGGAGATCCGGTGTCGCCGAGCTGGGCGAGGAAGCGCAGCCGCGACAGGGCGCGACGCGCACTGCCGGCATGGATCGTGGCGTACCCGGTGACCCCCGACGACAGCGTCATCAGCAGGGGCAGTGCCTCACGATCACGGACCTCGCCGACCACCGCGACGTCGGGGGCCATGCGCAGGAACCCGGCGACCAGCCGCCGCAGATCGACCGCGGGGCGCTCGGGGCGGCCGGCCCGGGTCTGCATCGACGCGACATTGGGGTGGGGGACGTCGAGCTCGAACACCTCCTCGGCGGTGACGACCCGCAGCGACGGGTCGATCTCGGCGGTGCACCCGGACAGCAGGGTGGTCTTGCCGGCGCCCGGTGGGCCGGCGATGAGGACGGAGCACCTGGCCGCCACCGCGGCGCGGAGGAACGCCGCGGCCTCGTCGGTGAGCATCCCGCGCCCGACGAGCTCACCCAGATCGCGGTACGCCACCCCGGTGAAGCGTCGGATGTTCACCAACAGGTGCCCGCCCCGGCCGACATCGCCATGGACGATGTGCAGCCGGGCCCCGTCGTCGAGCTGGGCATCCTGGAGGCCTTCGGCCGCGTCCAGGGTGCGGTGGGAGGACGAGGCGTCGTCGAGGACCTTGGTCAGCACCCGGGTGACGTGGGCGTCGTCGTGGAACGCGTCGTGGTGCAGACCGCTGTGCCCCCGGTGGCGCTTGACGAAGATCTCGTCGGGGGCGTTCACCATGATCTCCCACACGTCGTCGTCGGCCAGCAGGCTCTGAAGCGGGCCGTAGCCGAGGAGGTTGCGTTCGGCGGCCGCCGCGACGTGGGCCGGATCGACGAGGTCGAGCTCCCGTTCACCGTGCTGGTGCTCGGCACGCCAACGGTCGATCTCGAGGCGGATCAGCTGACGGATGCGTTCGGCGGCGTCACCGGCGGCGACGTCGAGCGCCTCCTCCTTGGCCCGTGCCAGGACGAGCTCCTCGATCACCGCCAGCGGCGAGGCCGTCACGGGGCACCCCCGATCCCGGCAGCGACACGCGTGGCGGGCACGGCGGCGGCGTCCGACAGCCGGGGTTGCACCGCCCGGGTCACCCGCCGCACCAGCGCGGGTGGGAACGCCGCGGTGTCGCGGTGCGCCGCCTCGGCGTTGACCCGCGGCAGCGCCACCGGGGACGGGATGCGCTCCGAGGCCTCCCCGAGGACGTCACCGAGGCAGCTGCGCCACACCGCACCGAGCGACGGGGGGCGGCGCGGGGCGCGGTTGAGGACCGGGGTGACCGCGTGCACCGGGACCCCGTGGGAGACGACGTCGCGCACGATCGCCGAGCCGTGGTGGATCCCCTTCATCGTGGGATCGACCACGACCACGACCACGTCGGACCGGGCGAGCGCCCCTCGGGAGAGCCGGTGGCGGTCCTCGATGTCGAGTGAGCCGGTCTCGGCCTCCCCGTCGAACTCCGCGTCGACGTCGGCGACGACGACTGCCGGGTGCGCGGCGAGGGTGTCGAGGGCGTGTTCGACGGCGTCGGCCCGGAACGCGACCCACTGGCGGGGGTGGCGCATCCCCAGCAGGAGCCGGTAGCCGCGTGCCGGGACCGCGAACGTCACCCGTTCGAGCTCGGGTGGGGCCGAGGTGGGCCGGTGGGCGTCGACGAGTTCCGGGAGGGCGGGGACGAGGACGCGTGCGTCGTGCAGCATCGCCTGGTCGGCCCGCCGGCACAGGTCGGTGAGGACGACCTCGCGACGTGGGGCGCGGGGACGTCCGGCGAGACCCTGCGCCAACGCCGCAGCCACCGTCGAGGCCCCAGCGCCAGCGGCGCCGGTGACGGAGACGACCGTGCCGGGGGCGACCGTCGCCGGCGACGTCGGGGCAGCCCCCGTGGCGCCGGGGGCCGTGACCGGGGCGCCGGCGGCGGCCGAGGGGCCGGTGGGGGCCGTGGAGCCACAGGACTCGAGGACGTCGAGGAGGTGACGGACGCCGAACGGCGGGGTGAGGACGCTCGTCGACGCCGCCCCGGCCCAGCCGGCGTCCGGGTCGGTGTCGACGACGATCACCGGGACCTGGTGGGTCCGGGCGAACCCCACGACACCGATGCCCCGACACGCCGGTCCGTCGACGATCACGGCCAACGGCGGGTCTCCCGCGGCGATCCGCTGCCGCACCTCGGTGAGCGAGACGCAGCGCACGACGTCGACCGGGAGTGCCGCCGACGTCGCCCAACTGCTGACGTCACGCAGCCACGGTGTCCGCGGCGGCGCGTAGCCCAGCAGCGTCCGGCGCCCCGCGCTCACCGCACACCCCGGGGGCCGTCCACCCGATCCGGTGCTCCGCCTGCGTGCGTGGCGTCCCCGAGCGCGTCGTCGGACGACCGGGTGATCGCCGGCTCGGCGGTCCGAACCGCGTGGGCGATGGCGACGGCGTCGTCGGGGGTGGGGACGGTGACGGTGAGCGTGAGGTCCGTGCCGGATCCCAGCCCACCTTCGGAGACCCGCACCTCACGCACCTGAAGCCCCGTGCGGACATACGCGGTGGTCGCGTCCGTGCCCGAGCCGGAGGTGGCCAGCAGATCGACGCGGTCGCCCGGGGCGACGTCGCCGTCGAGGGCGTCGGCGCGGGGAAGCGACACCGCCAGGGAGGTACCCGAGGGGACGACGTCGGTCACCGCCCCACGCACGAGGAGGTCACCTCCGGCCAGCGGTGCGGCGGTGTGCCGGCCGGCGAGGTCCTCGACCTCGTCGGCCTCGAACACCCACCCGCTGACCGCCTGACCGGCGACGATCTGTCGGGGGGCGAACCGGCCACGGGCGTCGGCGTCGTCGATGATCCGCGTGCCGGCCGCGATGTCGTCACGGGCAACCAGCACGACCGTCGTCGGTGCGTCGTCGGCGGCCGCGTACGCCGCGAACGTCGCGACCCCCGCCACCGTCACCAACAACGCCCCGCTGACCACGCGCAGGCCGAGTACCCGGCGACGGGGGCGGATAACCCCCCCGACGGCCGCAGCAGGTTCGCCGGTCACGTCCACGCCGCCTCCTGTCGAGGTCGCCTGCCACACGACACGCCACCACCCCGGGTTCGCTCTCCCGGTCGTGACGGCACCGCGGTCGGCGTCCGAACCCCCGCGGACTTCCTGGCAGGCGGTGGCGCCGGGTCCACGGCGACGTCACCGGCGCGGCGTACGCTGTGAAGCGACGTCAGCCACCGAAACACTCCTGCATCAGCCGGCAGGGGACGGAAGGACCCGCCGTGCCGGATCAGCGACGCGACCCCGCCGACACCGGCCGCGAGGAGCGCGAGGACATCGAGTGGCTGAGCACCCGGGAGGCGGCACGCCGACTCGGGATCACCACGCGGACCCTGTACCGGCTCATCGACGAGGGGCAGCTCCCGGCGTACAAGTTCGGCCGGGTGATCCGTCTGCAACGCCGGGAGGTCGACGGGTTCATCGACGCCGCACGGATCACCCCCGGCGACCTCGCCCACCTGTACGCCGACCCCGGCGGTGACGAGGGTTCCTGACGCCTCAATCGGCACGGGTCACGGCCACCAACGCCCCGGCGGCGAGGTAGCGGATCGCGTCACCGCAGCGAAGCATCACGACGTCCTCACCGAGGAGGCGCAGCACCCCGGTGTGGCGGGCACCGTCGCGGGTCCACGCCGTCACCTCGTCACCGACGGCGACCTCCTCCTCGAGGACTTCCAACAGGCACCGATCGGCGACGACGCCCTCGGCGACGTCGGCGACGTGCCGGCGACCGGTGACCGAGACCGAGGTCACCTCGGCGAGGGCGACGAAGCTGACTCCCCGCGCCGTCGGCGCCCGCAGGACCACGACGTCGTTGCCGACCAGGTCGAGGCACCCGCGGAACCGTTTGCCGCCGGCGACGACGACCAGCGGGGTGCCCGCCTCGGCGAGGGCGGTGAGCACCCCCTGCCAGGTCGTCGATTCCGCGTCGGCGAGCCGATCCCACCGGTCCCGTTCACGTGCCTCGGCCGCTGAACGGCGGACGGCGTCGTCGAGGAACGCGACGTACGGATCCTGGCCCGGCGTCACCACGGCAGGGTGAGCAACTGCCCGGGGAGGAGGAGGTCGGGGTCGTCCTCGTCGACGAGTCGGTGCCGGTTCTCCTCGATGAGGGCGAGCCAGTACGCGGCGACGCGGCCGTCGTCGACGTCCCCGTCGGCCTCACCCGCCACCGCGTCCGCCGCGATGCTCCAGAACGACTCGCCGACGGAGACCTCGTGGACGCGGGCACGCGCCGCCTCCTCGCGCCCCTTCGGCGCGGTCTCGGGGGCAGGGTGCGCGTCGGGGTCGGGGGCGGCGTTCCGGGCGGCGGTGAGCCGCTCGTGGAGCTGACCGGTCCCGGGTGGGACCCAGCCCTCGTCAACCGGACCGGCGACGGGTGACGGGGATGCCCCCACGTCGGTGGGGAGGCCGGTGACGGTCGACGCGTACCTCGCCACCTCGGGCGGCGGGGCGGGGTCGTCACCGCCGGAGCCCGTGGCCGCCACCGCCGGCGGTGCGAGCATCGCGGTCACAACCGCACCTCCGAGCACCAGCCGGGCGGCGCGCCGCACCGTCGCGGACGTCGCCACGGTCACCAGGAACGCCGGCCGACGGACGGCGCTCAAGCGAACCACCGTGGTCAACAGGCTCACCGCGGCGAGGTACCACGCCCCCGCGAGCGCAACCAGGCGCAGCAGGCCGACGGACGCCGCCAGGGGGTCACGACCCTGCAGCCACCACCACACGTGCTGTGGATCGGCTGGCGGCGACCCCTCACCACCGCCGGCGGCGTGCAACCCCACCAGGATCACCGCGAGCCCGCACGCCCCAGCGACGGCGCGCAACACCTCGTGCGCCCTGGGTCCCACGGCCACCTCCCGAACCCGCCGCCCACGCCCTGACGGCCCCGAGGCGCGCAACCAAAGCCCGGGGGTGCGCCCGGTGCGGACAGCACCCGGGTGACGGACGGCTCGTTGAACGCCAGCCGGATCGAGGAGGCACCCCCAGGCCGCATCGACTACAACGGAATCCACGCGCTCGAGCAACACCCCCCGTGGTTCGGAGTCCGGCCGACCCGACGAAGGCGTCAGCAGCGCCTCGACCATCCGAACACGACCACGTCGAAGGGCCGCCCGATGGCCGAGATCGACCGCCCGACCGCAGGCAACCCCCGACACGGCACGGGGGCCCTGGAACAGCTTGCCGAGTCAGCACGCGGCTGGCACCGCATCCAGCTCGCCGTGCTCGGCTTCATCGGCTTCTGCGGGGTCTTCTGGGACGGCGCGGGCTCCGCCTCACCGGCTGCGGTGAGGTGGCTGGCTGCGGCGCTGGTCGCCGCCGCGTTCGTGCTCGCCAACCTCGCGATCTTCATGGTTGGGCGGGTGGCCCATCCGGTCCATGCCCTGAGCGACTCCGCGACAACGGCCGATGACACCGTGATCGACCGCCGCACACGCCGACTGCGCACCGGCATCCGGCTCACCTACCTCGCCGTGGCCTTGCTGGTTGCCGCCACGCTGTCGTCCTGGCTCCCGACCTCGCCCGCCGACGGCGGGGTGCTCGTGGCTGACGCGACAGGGCAGGGGTGGTGTGGCCAACTCGTCGAGGCCCCGGCCGGCGAGGTCAGGCTGTCGACCGCGGACGGCCCCGTCGGAATCCCCCTGAACAGCGTCACGCTCATCCGCCCGCAAGCAGGCTGCTGAAACGGGTCCGGGGGCTACGCAGGAGCCCCGCGGACGGACAGCCCCGGCCCGGACCACCGGCGCGTCCGGGCGATCCCGGGCCGAAGATCACCGACACGACGAGATGTGCCTGACGGTGGGCGCCAGCGGCGACATCAGGCCGAACCTGCGGGGGACGGCGTCCGCTCCCAGGGCGCGAACGCGTTGTCGACCCCACGAAGCGAGGGTTCGAGCTCTGGTGCGTGCCGGAGGAGCACGGTTCGCATGTCGTTGGCGGCGATCCAGTCCATCCCGGCCTGCGTGTAGATCTCCGGCCGGAAATCGCTGGTGAAGAACCGGTCGCTCTTCAGGCGCCGGGACGCCATCAGCACGAAGATGCGGAAGGCCGTGTCACTGAAGCCGAACCCTCGCGGCGGCCGCTCGGCGTACATGCCCACGACCGTGTCCACCCGGTCGATGTCGTCGTCGTAGAGGCGGCGCAGCTCTTCTCGCAACTCGGGGTCGTCGGTCAACTCCTCGAACGAGGCACACGGCGAGAGGTGCAGTAGCTGCCGGAAGCGGTTGTAGCGCGGCACGCCCCGCTCCCGCGTGCGCAGCACGTCGATCGCCGCGAGATCGATCAGGGTGCCGTCATGCATGGTGAGTTGACGTAAGGAGTTCGGGTAGTTGCGCAGGGTGATGGCTCCGGGGTGGGCCACACCGAAGGAGTACAGCAGGTCGGCGAACCCGTGGTCGCCGATCAGTGCATGGGTGTTCGCGTCGGCGATGTCGCCGAAGGAGCACTCCCGGGTGACCTGATCGTCGGTCAGCTGCCGGAGGAGATAGTCGTCGGGTACCAGCGGATGCATCCGATAGACCGCGACGAACTCCTCGGTGATCGCGTAGGGCACCGCATGATGATCCGTCGACGATCCAGGGATGCCGGTCATCAGATCACTGTCGGTGACCCGGTCGGCGAGGTCGTGGAGGCGCTCGCCCGCGAGCCCCCACCAGTTGGCACGCATACCGATCTGGAGCGTCGGGTGACCGAGGATCGCCGGGGTCCACTCGACCGTGTGGATCTTGGCGATGAGCGCGGCGTTGATGAGACGGGCGTGATCGAAGAGTTCATCGTCGGACCATCCCGGGTACTCGGACCGCAGCCGGTCACAGATGGCGTTGTGCTCGCGCATGAACAGGATGTGCAGGAGCGCCAGGCCGGCCCACCATCCGTCGATCCCGCCGGGGAACTCGGTGAGCTCTGCTGGATCGATCGGCAGCAGGCCACGGTCGTCGAGCCGGACCTTGCCGTCGACACCGCTTCGTAGCAGGCGCTGGAACTCGGGTGTGCTGCCGTACAGCTGCGAGGCGTCCCACCAGTGCGTTTCGTGGTTGACGAAGGTGGGAGGCGCGCCCTCGACGGCGGGCCCGTCCATCGCCGTGCGGGAGATCAGCATGGCGTCCTGCGGCCAGTCGTCTTCGGGGGACAGATCCAGGCGCCACGGATCGTCGGTGCGCGGATCGCCGTGACGGAACCAGTCCCGGATCTGGAACTGGATCCACGCGGCGGCAAGGACGTTGAGCGTGCGGGCGGGGATGAACTCCCGTCGCGCCATCAGCGTCCGGCTGACCTCGCGGGGACTCGGGGAGAGGAGCCGCTCGTCGGGCTCAGGCCAGGTCTCCTCGATCGGGACGTTGCGGCCGAACACCTGGCCGACCATGCCCATCGCCGGGTGCGCGGGATCGTTGCCGCTGCCATCGGTCGTACGTGCCCGCGGCGCGGCGTCGGTCGGGGCGGAGACCTCGCCGGCGCTCGGGTCGTAGAGGTTGCGCTGCCGCAATCGCTCGCGGATCCCGATCAGGGCCATCAGTCCGAGCGGTACGGGAAGTCGGTCCCAGCCGACCCTCAGGTCGACGGCACCGGCCGCCCAGGTCAGTCCCCGTCGCACCAGTCTGCGCATCGACGTCTCGTTGTGTCGCTCCCACACCGGTCCTGACCGGTATGAGTCGCCTACGCCAACCTACGCCTGCCACCTCGAAAGGGTCAATGGGAGCTCCGTGGCCGCGCACAGACCGTGCCGCGCGACCGTCGACGGGCCACCCGACCGACCCTGGCCCGAACTCAGCCCGACGCCGCCCCGGGCACCGGCTGATCGTCGAACTCCAGCCGTGCCTGCAGCCCCGGCTCACGCGTGGTCAGCGGGATCGGGTAGTCGCCGGTGAAGCAGGCGTGACACAGCTCGTCGCGCTGCTGCGGGGTGGCCTCGATCAACCCGTCCAGCGAGATGTAGTGCAGCGAGTCGGCACCGAGGTACTCACGGATCTCCTCGACGCTGAGGTCGGCGCCGATGAGCTCGGCGCGGGAGGCCATGTCGATGCCGTAGTAGCACGGGTCGGTGATCGGCGGCGAGGTCACCCGCAGGTGCACCTCGGCGGCCCCGGCGGTGCGCAGCATCTCCACCAGCTGACGGGCGGTGTTGCCACGCACGATCGAGTCGTCGACGACGACGGGCCGGCGCCCCTCGACGATCTCGCGGACCGGGGAGAGCTTCAGCCG
>SLDB01000004.1 GCA_007125475.1 Nitriliruptoraceae bacterium
CCACCTCGGAGCGCTGCCGAGCACGGGGTCCTCGGGGGGAGGTCGGCGACGACGGCCCGGCCGACGGAGTCCGCCGGGGCTCACCGGCCGCACGGGCGTCACCCGGTCGAGCTCGCGCGCCCATCGCCTGACCAGCACGGATCAGCGCGCGCCCGACCACCGCCGAGACGCACGCCGGCCACCACGGACCGACCGACCACCCGGCGCCGGTATCGTTGCCGCGGGCGGCGGGCCGCCGACACGGCGACGACACCGTGAACGGACGTCCCGACGGCGCGTTGAGGCCACCGCCCTCACCGTACGGCCACGTGGCCGATCGGGGCGAGGGAGTCGAGGTGACCGGGTCCGTCCCCGCTGTCGCGCAACAGGAACCTGCCGACGACGACGAACCGTCGATCCTGCGAGACGTCGACTCGCCGGAGCTCTCCGAGCTCACCGACCTCGACACCATCGGCGGCGTCGTGCGCGAGGCCCTCGCCGAGCTCGTCGGCGACCTGGTGGTCCGCCTCCCACTCGTCGTGCTCGCGTTGGTCGTGCTGATCCTCCTCCTCGTGGGGACGTGGCTCATCGTCGGTGTCGTGCGCCGGGGCATGACCCGCGCCGAGGTCGACTTCTCGGTCCACCGGCTCGTCTCGAACCTCCTGCGGCTCCTCCTCATCGCGATCGCGGCGTTGGTCGCGCTCTCCATCGCCGGCGTGGAGATCGGCGCGGTCCTCGCCGGACTCGGCCTCATCGGCCTCGGGCTCGCCCTGGCCCTGCAGAACATCCTCGAGAACTTCATCGCCGGCGTCCTGATCCTGGTCCGCAAGCCGTTCCACCGGGGTGAACTGGTCAACACCAACGACGTCGAGGGCTTCGTCGAGGACATCGACCTGCGTGCCACGACGATCCGCACCTACGACGGGACGCTCACTCTCATCCCGAACGCCGATGTGTTCACCCAGCCGTTGACGAACCTCACCCGCCGGGGCACCCGCCGCGGGACGGTCGCGATCGGCGTCGACTACCGCGACGACCACGAGGCCGCTCGAGAGGTCCTGCTCATCGCGGTCCACCGCATCGACGAGGTCCTCGATGACCCGGCGCCGGCGGTGCTGCTACGCGAGCTGGGGGACTCCAGCGTCGACTTCGAGGTCCGCTTCTGGATCAACGTCGACGAGAGCATCCTGCCGTTCGTCGAGGACCGCATCCTCCGGGCCTGCAAGACCGCGATCGAGGCGGCGGGGATGACGATCCCGTGGCCGATCCGCACCCTCGCCGCCGACATGCACCCACTGCGGATCGCCGGGGTCCCGGATCCGCTCAGCGAACCGGACGAGTCGGACGGCCCGCGGCCGACCACGCACTGACGCGGGAGCCCCGCGTCGGGCCGATCGGATCATCGCCGCGCCGCGGGACGTCGTGCATGATGTCAGCCTGCCCGCACGACGACGGGCACGGCGACAGGAGTGGAGATGCCGACGGCCGACGACACGCCTGCGGCCACGCGACTCGATGATCTGCCCTCGGACCGGGTCGGACCGGCCGACGTCCTCGGGGTGCCGCGGCTGCCACCGGCCAGGATCGGCCGCATCGGCAACCGTGCCCGAGCCGGGTTGGCGCGGATCCACCGCGGTGCCGCTCCCCCACCGGGACAGGTGATGGAGGCGGTACTGGGCGTCCTCGACCTGGCGGCGTTGGCGGCGCTGTGCCGCCTGGACGTCCCCGAGCGCCTCACCGACCCGGCGAGCCCCGCAGAACTCGCCGCGGCATCGGGGGTCGACGAGGACCGATTCACCCGCCTGATCCGGTACGCGGCGACCCGCGGATGGGTGCGGATCGACCGGCAGGGGCTCGTCCGCGCCACCCGACTCACCTCGTTCCTGCGGCGCGATCACCCGGGCGGGTGGCGGGCGTGGATCGAGTTCGCCGCCGGCGCCGAGATCACCGCGGCGCTGTCCCGACTCGACGCCGGGCTCACCCCCGACGGGGATGCCTTCGCGGCCGCGAACGGCGCGCCGTTCTTCGACTGGATGCGTGACCGCCCTGACCGGCACGCGGTCTTCGACGCGGCGATGTCGGCCGGCGGTCGGATGCACGGCGTGGTGCTGGCCCGCTCCCTGGACTGGTCGACGTCACGCCGCGTCTGCGACATCGGGGGTGGTGACGGGGCGCTCCTCGGTGTCCTGCTGCACCACCACCGCCACCTCGAGGGGGTGTTGCTGGAGTTGCCCGAGGTCGCGGCCCGTGCCCCGCGACGTCCGCGGGTGACGAACGTCGCCGGGGACGCGTTCACCGCCGTGCCATCGGGGTGTGACACCTACCTGCTGGTCAACGTGGTCCACGACTGGGACGACGAGGCCGTGGTCACGCTGCTGCGAGGGGTGCGACACGCGCTCACGACGGCAGGCCCTCCGGTGAGCCCCGGGCGGCTCCTCGTGGTGGAGGCCGAGGCGCACCGGCGTCCCCGTGACGACCTCGCGGTCCGCGCCGACCTGCTGATGCTGGCGCTCACCCCCGGCGGGCGCGAACGGGACGTCGCCGAGATCACCCACCTGGCCGAGGAAGCGGGTCTGCGGACCACCCGCGTGCTCCGCCTCGCCACCGGGGACGTGGCCTACGAGCTCACCGCCCCCGTGAACTGAGCCCTCGGAACGCCGATCGCGGTGCCGACCGGCGCGGGGCGGGATCGGACCGACCCGACGGCTCAGGCGACCTCCTCCTCCTGTTCAGGGAGGCGCTCGCCGTAGTGCCGCAGGAAGAGCTGTTCGAGGGTCGGTGGGTGGGCGGTGAGCGAGCGGATCCCCAGGCGGTGCAGGTAGCCGATCACCGGATCGATGTGTTCGGAGTCGACGTCGAAGCGCACCCGTCCGTCCTCGGTGACGAGGTCGTGCACACCGGTGTGTGAGGCCAGGTCCGTCGGGGTCCGGGCGGTCGTGGTCACGACCGTGGTCCGGGTGAGGTGGCGGAGCTGATCGAGGGAGCCGGACTCGACGATCCGACCTTCTGCCGGTTCCCCTTCGAGTACGTGCGGGCCCGTTTCGTCGGATCGAGGTCGAACCGCTCGACGAGTTCGTCGCGCTTCCGGCGATCCACCCCACCCCGGAGTCGGGCGAAGAAGTCGATCGCCTCGCCTCCGGTGAGGTTCGGCCACAACTCGACGTCGCCGGGGACGTACGCCAACCGCCGGTGCAGGGCGACCGCGTCCGCCCACGGGTCGCCGCCCAGGACCCGTGACCGGCCGGCGTCGGCACGGAGCAGGCCGAGGAACACCCGGATCGCCGTCGACTTCCCCGCGCCGTTCGGGCCGAGGAAGCCGTGGATCTCGCCCCAAGCGACCTCGAGGTCGAGGCCGTCCAGCGCCCGCGTCGCCCCGAAGGTCTTCACCAGCCCCGTGGCTTCGATCACCGCCGACGCGTCACTCATCCCCGACCTCCACGGCGCCGAACGCCTCGCGCATCTGTTCGTACACCCCGTCGGCGAGGACGCCGTGGTCCAGCACCTCGGCCGCCGGCAGCAGGTAGTTGTCCAGCCCGCCGGCGTCCCCGACGAGGTCCGCGTCCAGGTGACGCCGGACGTGCTCGTGCAACGTCAGCAACCCCAGTGACCACAGGACCAGCACCACGGCCCGTTGCCGCGGCCGCTCGCTGGGCCGGACCAGCCCCGATCGCTCACCCTCGGCGAGGTACTCGACGGCGTCGTCGACGAGCTCGTCGATCAGCGCCGCGACGTGGTCGTCGCACGCCGTGCGCAGCGCCCGCTTCGAGCCGGAGTGGTGGACGATCACCACGTCCACGACGTACCCAGACGACCGCTCTCAGTGGGCGCAGGCCTCGGTGTGCCGGTGCTCGAGGGTGACGGTGAACCGCCGTATACCGAGGAACGAGGTCACGTCGAGCCGGACACCGCCGGCCCACTGCACCAGCGTTGGTGCGAGGAGCAGCAGCACGTCGTCGTCGGCGGCCACCCGCGCGTAGCCCGCGGTGTTCTTCTGCTTCAGGTAGGTGTCGACCGACACCTCCGGACGTGCGCCTCAGTGCGGCGGGGTGATCAGGTCGATCGCCGCGGTCCCCCCGCGACGACGCAGAAGCTGCCTCGCCTCCGACGTCACCGTCACTTCCACACCGTCCCCCTGTCTCGTCAACGAGCGTTGCACGGTAGCGAGGCGCCGAAGAGGCGGGTTCACCCGGGGGCGGGTTCACCCGGGGTGTGGGCGCCACCGCCCGCGGGTGGTGCATACTCCCCGCCGAGGCCGCCCGTCAGCCGGCGGAGGCGGCGCGGGAGTGGCGATGGACGGAGTCGTGGCACAGGCGCGGACCGTCGACGGCGCGGGTTGGGTCCGGGTGTTCATCGACACGGTGGTCGACATCGGCGATTGGGCGGTGTCCAACGCCGGGGTGATCGCCCTGGTCGGGGTCGGTGCCGCCGTCGCCTGGGGGTTGTGGCGCCTACTGACCTCGCCGTGACCGGGGCCGGGCCGTGACCTTCGCCGGGTCGCGGCCATCACCGTGCCGACGGGCGCGACCCCTCCGTCTCAGCGGCGCTTCATACGGACGACGAGTGCGGCGAGCGCGGCACCGACGGCCGTGAGCGCGACGATCCCCTTCCGGCCGCCTTCGTCCTTCTTCCTGGCACGCCGACCCTTCTTCTTCCCGCCATTCACCTTGGCGCCGATCTCCTCGAGCTGATCGGTCGCCGCCGTTCCGAGCTCTCGGCTCTTCTTCTCGAAGTCCTTGCGTAGCTGGTCGACCTTCTTGCTCAACCGCTCGAGCTGATCAGTGGCGTTCGAATTGAGCTTCTTGCCCTTCTTCTCCGCGTCCTTGCGGACCTCGTCGACCTTCTTGCTCAACCCTTCGATCTGATCGGACGCGTTGGAGCGCAACTCCTTGCCCTTCTTCCCCACGTCCTTGCGCAGACGATCGATCTGCTTCTCCAGCTCGGACATCCGGTTCGACAGCCGCTTGGCCATGTGCGCTCCTGGCATCGTGGTTGACCACCAGAGTAACGACCAACGGCGGATCGGGAGCCGAGCCATCCTGGCCGAAGGGTGGCGCCCGCCAAGGAACGGTCACCCCGTCCCGGTGGCCGTGTGCCACCGACGCCGTCGCCGCGGTAGCGTGCCGTGGCTTCGACGAGGAGTTGTTGTGGCGCGCAGCATCGGCAACGCGTTCCGGATCCTGGGTCGCGACATGGCCGTCGACCTCGGCACGGCGAACACCATGGTCTACGTCCGAGGGCGTGGGGTGGTCCTCGACGAGCCGTCGGTGGTGGCCTTGAACTCCAAGACGGGGGCGGTGCTCGCCGTCGGGACCGAGGCCAAGCGCATGATCGGCCGTACCCCCGGCCACATCATCGCGACCCGGCCACTCCGCGACGGGGTGATCGCCGACTTCGACGTCACCGAGAAGATGCTGCGCTACTTCATCCACGCGGTGCACAACCGTCGTGTGGTGACCAAGCCCCGCGTGGTCGTGTGCGTCCCCTCCGGGATCACCGGCGTCGAGCAACGCGCCGTCGAGGAGGCCGCGATCCAGGCCGGCGCCCGCTCGGCGTACGTCATCGAGGAACCCGTCGCCGCGGCGATCGGCGCCGGACTCGCCGTCCAGGAGCCCGCCGGCAGCCTCGTCGTGGACGTCGGCGGTGGCACCACCGAGGTCGCACTCCTCTCGCTCGGCGGAGTGGTGACCTCCCAGTCGATCCGCACCGGTGGCGACGAGCTCGACGAGGCGATCATCGCCTACGTCAAGAAGGAGTACTCGCTGATGCTCGGCGAGCGCACCGCCGAGGAGATCAAGATCGCCGTCGGGTCGGCGTTCCCGCTCCCCGACGAACCCAGCGCCGAGATCCGCGGCCGGGACCTGGTCTCGGGGCTGCCGAAGACGATCGTCGTCACCGCCGAGGAGATCCGCCACGCCATCGAGGAACCGGTGAGCGCGATG
Source organism: Nitriliruptoraceae bacterium (assembly GCA_007125475.1). GTDB lineage: Bacteria > Actinomycetota > Nitriliruptoria > Nitriliruptorales > Nitriliruptoraceae > SLDB01. The sequence continues at coordinate 5,919 of SLDB01000004.1, forward strand.
ATCGAGTCGGTGAAGAACACCCTCGACAAGGCACCACCGGAACTCGCCGCCGACGTCATGGACCGGGGGATCGTGCTCACCGGAGGCGGCGCGTTGCTCAAGGGCCTCGACGAGCGCCTCAAGCACGAGACCGGGATGCCGATCCACGTCACCGAGAACCCGCTGTCGTCGGTGGTGCTGGGCTCGGGGAGGTGCCTCGAGGAGTTCGAGGCGCTCAAGAAGGTCCTCGTGTCCTCTTCACGCAGCTGACCCGACCCGGGCATCAGGCCGCAGCCCGGCGCCCCGCCACGGTCAGCCGGAGTCGAACCGGCGGTGGTGCAGCTCGGCCACGGCGTCGAGGAGCTCGGGGACCGGGCCTTCGACGGTGACGTACGGGGCGACGTCACGGATCGGCAGCGGGTTCACCGGGGGTGGCGGCGACCCGTGCGCCGCACGCCACCGGAGCAGGTCCTGACTCGAGGCGACGTAGACGATCCGCCCGAGACCGACCCAGGCGTGCGCGGCGGCGCACATCGGGCAGTGCTCGCCCGAGGTGTACACCGTCGCCCTCGCCCGCTCGGCGACGGTGAGGTTCGCGGCTGCCCAGCGGGCGAGGGCGAACTCGGGGTGCCGGGTCCGGTCGCCGGCGGCCACGCGGTTGCGGTCCTCGGCGAGGGCGGTGCCGTCGTCAGCGACCAGCACCGAGCCGAACGGTTCGTCACCGGCCTCGAGCGCCTCGGTCGCCAGCTCGACGCACCGGCGCAGGTGCGGAAGCTCGCGCTCGTCGATCACCACGTCCCCCACCGCCGGCTCCCGCCCCGACCCAGCCGGCCCGGCTCACCCACGACGTTCGTACGCCTCGGGGGTGTAGCGCGCACCCGGGTTCCACATCAGCCACTCGTCGATGCCGTGGTCGCGGGTGGCACGGATCTGTTCACGGACCTGGTGCGGGCGGTCCCAGGCACGGTACGGCGTGTCCTCCAGCCACGGAACCACACGTGCGCGGGCGCCGGCGACCGCCTCCTCCCAGACCTCCAACGTGGCCCGGACGATGTCGTAGGGCTGCCGGTTCGGGTCGGCCACCCCGTACTCCCCCGCCCCCCAGTGGGAGGGGTAGATCATCGGGGCGACGTAGTCGAGGTGCTCGGCCAGGGCCGGGATGTCCTGGCCGATCTGCGTGGGACGGTCGGCGGCGATCCCGTACACCGACGCCCCGTGCGTCACGCCGTACGGTGCCAGGCGCTCGTCGGCGAGGCGGGCGAACTCCACGATCGCCTCCTCGGGGGTGCCCTCGAGCCCCGGGACCACGTAGTTGTCCATCCCTTCCGGGCGGCGGATGTAGTCCCACAGGATGTGGTCGACACCGGCGCGGGCGGCCTCCTCGGCGATGTCGAGGTTGTACGCGATCACGTCCTCGTGGGTGTAGTTCGAGAACCCGGCGTAGGAGCCCCGGAAGTAGTCCCCACCGTCGGGCTCCTGGATCACCCAGTCACGCTCGCCGTGCTCCCACGCCCACGACGCCAGCGTCGGGTCCGCGAACGCCACGATCCGGCCGATCACCGCGACGTCACGGGCGTGCAGGTCGGCCACGACCTGTTCGAGGTCCAACGGCCCGATCCCGGCACCGACCTCCTGTGCGAGGGGCACCTGTGAGTCGTAGCCCAGATGCCCGCCTTCGTCCTTGAGGTCGAGTTGCAGGGAGTTGATCTGCCCGTCCTCGATCATCGCGTCGATGGGGTCACGCAGCTCGGGGGTCGCCCACGCCCAGAACGTGGCGTGCACGGTGCGGATCTCGTCGATCTCGACGCGCGAGGCGACGACGCGGACGGCGTCGTCGATCGTGGTGCGGTTACCGGCGGCGTCGGTGGCGGTGGCGGGCAGCGGGCCTCCGACCTCGTCGAGCTCGAGGGTGAACGAACCGTCGTCGCCGGCGGTGACGCGTTCCTCGCCGACCTCCACCTCGGCACCGGCCTCGGTGCGTCCCGTGAGGGTCACCGCCTGGCCGACGGCCACCGCCGTGGTCGGCTCGACGATCTCCAGCTCCGGCGGCTCGGACTTCACCACGAAGCGGAAGGTGTGGAGCACCTCGTCGTCGCCGTCTTCGACGTCACCGCCACCGTCGGACGCGGCGACCGACAGTTCGTGCTCCCCGTCACCGAGGTGATCGGCGTCGTAGGTGATCATCGCGACCCCGGAGCCGGCCACCTCGTCAACCGGTGTGGCGGTCGTGACCTCATCCCCGTTCAATCTCCACGCGAGGTCGGCGAGGTCGTCGGCGTCGGTGACCGCGATGACGTCGAAGCTCAGCGAACCGAGCTCGTCTGCCCCGACGAGATCGCCGTCATCGGGACCGACGAAACGCAGATCCCGCGGTGCGGAGGCTCCCTGGTCGTCCTCCGACGAGCCGTGATCGTCGGCCGGTGCCGGGCCCCCCGACCCGTCATCGGACGACGTGCCCGAAGTGCACGCGACCAACAGGCCGGCGGCGACCACCAACAGCCGTCGGGTGACCGACGTGGTGCGGTCCTTCGTCATGACCCGTCCCCCGGCACAGTTGCGAGAGCATACCGGTCGCCTGCTCAGGCCCGGGGCGACCACCCGGACCAGCGGCCGCGGGGGCCGAGACCCCCGACGATCGCGGTGGCGTCGGCGGGCCGGGCGAACCGGATCGTTGCGCCGTGGTCGCCGGTCACGGGGGCGGAACGCCGAGCCGAACGTCCCTACGATGGGTGCGTCCGACACCTCCCCCGGACGACCACCCTCGATCGGATCCCTCATGCGTCCCCGCTCGTGGAGCGTGCTCGGCGCCCTGACCGCTGCGCTCC
>SLDB01000317.1 GCA_007125475.1 Nitriliruptoraceae bacterium
CCACCGGCGCGCCGGCGTCGGCCAGCGCGGTGGCGACGTCGCCGTCGCCGTCGGCCAGCGCCGACAGCGCGCGGGCTTCGGCGCCGACGTCGGTGGGGACGTGACGCCAGGCGAGCGGCGCCAGGGTCCCCAGGTGCGGGCCGACGACGACGATCCGGGCCCGGTGGTTCCGCCAGGCCTTCCGGATCCGCAGATGGAGGATCGGGACCTCCTCCTCCGGGTCGAGGCCGGCGACGACGATCACCGGGGCGTGCTCGACGTCGGCGTACCGCGCGGTGTCGCGACCCACCAGGGCGGTGAGCTCGGCGACCTCACCGGCGGGGGCGAACCGGGTGCGGAAGTCGAGGTCGTCGCTGCCCAGCACGGAGCGGACGTACTTGCCGACGACGTAGGCGTCCTCGTCGGCGAGCCGCGAGCCGGTGAGCACCGCCACCCGGCCCGCTCCCGCCTCGTCGGCGGCGCGGATCGCGTCGGTGACGCGGGTCAGTGCCGTCGCCCACGAGGTGGGGGTGTGCCCGTCGCCGTCGCGCACCAGCGGACGGGTGACCCGCTGCGGTGCGGTGAGGTGGTGGAAGCCGAACCGGCCCTTGTCGCAGTTCCAGGCCTCGTTGACGGCCATGTTGGTCCGTGCGAGCTGGCGTTGCACCTCGCCACGGCGCGACTGCACCGTCAGGGTGCACCCGGCCGAGCAGTGGTCGCACACCGACGGGGTGGTGACGACGTCGAACGGGCGCGCCTTGAAGCGGTAGTCGGCCGACGTCAACGCCCCGACCGGGCAGATCTGGATCACGTTCCCCGAGAAGTAGCTGTCGTAGGGCTCGTCCTCGTACATCGCGACCTGCTCGAGGGCGCCGCGCTCGAACAGCTCGATGAACGGGTCCCCGGAGATCTGCTCGGAGAAGCGGGTGCAGCGCGCGCACAGCACGCAGCGCTCCCGGTCGAGGAGGACCTGGGCGCTGACGGCGACCGGCTTGTCGTACCGGCGCTTCTGGTCGACGAACCGGGAGGTGTTCGAGCCGTGTGCCATCGCCTGATCCTGCAGGGGGCACTCCCCGCCCTTGTCGCACATCGGGCAGTCCAGCGGGTGGTTGATCAGCAGGAACTCGAGCGTCCCCTCCTGCGCCTTGCGGGCCATCGCCGAGGTCAGGTGGGTGCGCACCTCCATCCCGTCGGAGACCGGCTGGGTGCACGACATCACCGGCTTGGGCATCCCCTCGACCTCGACGACGCACTGGCGGCACGCACCGACCGGGTCGAGGAGCGGGTGGTCACAGAACCTCGGGACGATCGTGCCGAGCTGCTCGGCCGCGCGGATCAGCAGCGTCCCCTTGGGGACGCTGAGCTCGCGGCCGTCGATGGTGAGGCTGACGGTCTCCTCGTTGGGCTGTGACATCGTCAGGCCTCCCCTGCGACCTTCAGCGGCTGCGGCGTCGCCGGGGGCGCCACCGTCGCGCCGACGGTACGGGCCTCGAGCACGGGGATGTCCCGGCGCGGCGGGGTCGCCCCGAACGGGCAGCGTCCCTCGCGGATGTGCCGCTCGTACTCGTCCCGGAAGTACTTCAGGCTGGAGGTGATCGGCGAGGTCATCCCGTCACCGAGGGCGCAGAACACCCGGCCGAAGATGTTGTCGCACAGGTCCAGCAGCAGGTCGAGGTCGGACTCGCTCCCGGAGCCGACCTCGATGCGCCGCAGGATCTGCGAGAGCCAGTAGCTGCCCTCCCGGCAGGGCGTGCACTTGCCGCAGGACTCGTGCTCGTAGAACTCGGTGAACCGCAGCACGGTGTCGACGACGCACGTCTGATCGGAGTAGAACATCAGCGCGCCGGTGCCCAGCAGGCTCCCGGCCTCCATGATCGCCTCGAAGGTGTACTCCACGTCGGCGGCGGAGCCGGGGAGCAACGGCGTCGACGACCCGCCCGGGAACCAGAACTTCAGCTCGCGGTCGTCGACCATCCCGCCGGCCAGCTCGACGAACTCGCGTACCGGGGTCCCCATCGCGACCTCGTAGTTGCCGGGGGCGTTGACCTCACCGGAGATCCCCAGCAGCTTCGGCCCCGGGCTCTTCTCGGTCCCCCACTGGCGCCACCAGTCCACCCCGTTGCGCAGGATGAACGGGACCGCGGCGATCGACTCGACGTTGTTCACGGTCGTCGGGCAGCTGTACAGGCCCTTCGCCGCCGGGAACGGGGGTCGCAACCGCGGCTGACCACGCCGACCCTCCAGCGAGTCCAGCAGCGCGGTCTCCTCGCCGCAGATGTACGCCCCGGCCCCGCGGTGCAGCAGCAGGTCGTAGCGCTTCCCCGACCCCATCACGTCGGCGCCGAGGTAGCCACGCTCGTAGGCCTGGCGGATCGCCTTCGTCAGGGCCCGGCCGGCGGCGGCGAACTCGCCGCGCAGGTAGATGTAGCCCTGCTCGGCGTTCAGCGCGAGGCCGGCGACGATCATCCCCTCGACGAGCTGGTGGGGGTCGCGCTCCATCAGCGGCCGGTCCTTGAACGTGCCCGGCTCGCCCTCGTCGGCGTTGCACACCACGTAGATCGGCTTCCCGGTGTCCTGGGCGACGAACGACCACTTCATCCCGGTCGGGAACCCGGCGCCTCCGCGGCCGCGGAGGCCGGCCTCCTTGACCCGCTCGATGATCTCGGCCGGCTGGAGCCCGAGGGCGATCCGCACCCCCTCGTAGCCGTCGTGCGCCTCGTAGACGTCGATGTCGGCGACCCCCTCGACGTCGTAGCGGTACGACATCGCGTGCACCTGGCCCGTGCTCATCGTCCGGCCTCCTCGGGGTCGGTGCCACCCGCGTCATCGTCGCTGTCGGCGGGGGACGGATCGTCCTCGGCGCCCTCGGCGGCGTCGGCACCGGCACTCGGCGGGGTCGCCGCACCGGAGGCCTCCGGTTGCTCGGCGGCCGGCGGCGGTGCCTGGCGCCCGTCGACGACGCTCCCGGCGAGGTCGGCGGTGGACGAGCTCCCCTCGCCGGCGAGGTCCTCGACGATCTCGCGCTGCTCGTCCGGGACCCGGTCGAGGACCTCGCGGCGCTGACGGTCGTGGTCGGTCTCGAGGCCGGCGTCGGCGCGGAACGCCCGCCCGCCGTGCCCGACGACGTCACCGCCCGGGTGGGTGACCGGGATCTCGGTCTCCCCGGTGCGGTAGGCGGGGGGGGTGTCGTACTCGGTCACCTGCCGGCGGGCGGCCTCGACGAGGAACTCGCCGACCCCGTCGTCGATCCCCGACAACTCCCGCTCGACCTCGCGGAACGTCGGCGGCACCTGACCGGAGACGTTCGACGCCGGCGGGTCACCGGCCTTCGCCTTGTCGAGGAGGTCGGCGGCCTCGTCGTCGGTGAGCGGGCCGTACATCTCGTAGTTCACCTGCACGACCGGGGCGGCGTCGCAGATCGCCAGGCACTCGGCGTGCTCGACCATCACCCCGGCGCCGTCGGCGTCGACGTGGCCACCGCAGGCATCCACGTACGCCTCGTAGATCCGCTGGCCGCCGGCGATCTTGCACGTCGGGTTGGTGCACACCGACAACAGGTAGTCGCCGAACGGCTCACGCTTGTACATCGTGTAGAACGTCGCGACGGCCCCGACCTCGGCCTTCGTCAACCCGAGGATCTCGCCGCAGAACGCGATGCCGTCCTCGCTGACGTAGCCCTCGTCCGACTGGACCAGGTGCAGCAACGGCAGCAGGGCGGCCCGCGCGACCGGGTAGCGGTCGACGAGGCTGAGCGCCTCTGCGCGCGTCGTCTCGGAGATCGGCATCTTCAGTGGGCTCCCTGGGCAGGCTGGGACGGACGGGGGCGCGACGGGTGGGCCGTCAGCGGTCCACGCCCCCCATCACGGGGTCGATCGACGCGACGATCGCGATCACGTCGGCGACCTGATGGCCGCGCGACATCTCGTCGGCGGCCTGCAGGTTCACGAAGCTGGGGTCGCGGACGTGGACGCGGTAGGGCTTGTTCGTCCCGATCGAGGTCATGGCGTAGCCGAGCTCACCACGGGGGCTCTCCACCGCCGAGTACACCTGACCGGCCGGGACGGGGTAGCCCTGCGTGACGATCTTGAAGTGGTTGATCAGCGACTCCATCGACTCGCCCATGATGTGGCGGATGTACTCGGGGGAGTTGCCGATCCCGTCCGGCCCCAGCTCCTGCTGCGAGGGCCAGGCGATCCGCTTGTCGTCGACCATCACCGGCCCGCCGGGGAGCGTGTCGAGGGCCTGCTCGACGATGCGCAGCGACTGGCGCATCTCCTCGAGGCGGACGAGGAACCGGGCGAAGCTGTCGGAGGCGTCCTCGGTGACGACGTCGAAGTCGTACTGCTCGTAGCCGCAGTAGGGCTGGGCCCGACGCAGGTCCCACGGCAGTCCGGCCGCCCGGGCGAGTGGCCCGGTCACCCCCAGAGCCATCGCACGCTCCTGATTCAGCACCCCGACACCCCGGAGGCGGTCGTTCCAGATGGGGTTGCGCAGCAGCAGCTCCTCGTAGTGCGCGAACCGCTCCGGCAGGAGCTTGATCAGCGCCCGAACCCGCTCCTCGAAGTCGTCGGTGACGTCGGCGGCGAGCCCGCCCGGACGGATGTAGGCGTGGTTCATCCGCACACCGGACTGCGACTCGAAGAGATCCAGGATGTGCTCGCGGTCACGGAACCCGTACGTCATCACGGTCGTCGAGCCCAGCTCCATCCCGCCGGTGGCCAGCCACACGAAGTGACTGGCGATGCGGTTGAGCTCCATGAGGATGACGCGGACCGCCTGGGCGCGCTCGGGGGCCTCGATCCCCAGCAGCCGTTCGACGCCGAGGCTGTACGCCGTCTCGTTGAAGAACGGCGAGAGGTAGTCCATCCGGGTGACGAACGTGGTGCCCTGCACCCAGGTCCGGTACTCGGTCGACTTCTCGATCCCGGTGTGCAGGTAGCCGATCACCGAGTTCAGCCGCCGGACCACCTCGCCGTCGAGCTCGAGGACCAGCCGGAGCACCCCGTGCGTGGACGGGTGCTGCGGCCCCATGTTCACCGTCAGCGTCTCGTCGGTGACGGCGTCGATGACCTGTTCCCAGTCGGCGCCGTCGACGAAGATCTCGTCGGGGTCGTCGGGGGCGTCCACCCGGGTGTCGCGGGACATCACTCCACCACCTCGCGCAGTGAGCGCCGCTCCGGGGACGGGATGAACTTGTCGTTCTTGTAGTCGATGTCGACGCCCCCGAGCGGGTAGTCCTTGCGGTGCGGGTGCCCCACCCAGTCGTCGGGCATCAGGATCCGGTTGAGGTTGGGGTGCCCGGCGAAGCGCACCCCGAAGAAGTCGTAGACCTCACGCTCATGGAAGTCCGCGGTCTCGAACACCCCGGTGACGCTGGGGAGCTGCGGGTCCGTGTCGTCGGTCGCCACCACGATCCGGAACACGAGGTTGCGATCCACCGACCGCAGGACGTAGGCCACCTCGATCACGCCGACGTCGCGGGAGACCCGGTGCTCGGGCCACCCGGTCGTGGAGGTCTGACGTTCGATGACGTGGTCGCCGGCCGGCCAGTGCACCCCGGCGAGGTCGGCGAGGAGCGTGCAGGCCAGCTCGTCGTCGTCCCGGCAGAACGTCAGCAACCCGACCAGCTGCTGCGGGTCGGCGTGGAAGGTCAGCTCGCCCCGGTCGACGTCGTGGGTGACGTCGGGGAAGTGGGTGGTGACGCGCTGCACGACGGCGTCGAACGCCAGCGTGGGGCGGCGGGTCCCCCGCTCGGGTGACGGCAGCTGCAGCTCGCCGCTCACGTCTTCGCCCCCTGCTCGGCGAAGGTCTCGCCCTGGATCCGGGCATGCAGCTTGAGGATGCCGTCGAGGAGCATCTCCGGGCGTGGCGGGCACCCGGGGACGTACATGTCGACCGGGACGACGTGGTCGACCCCCTGCACCAGGGCGTAGTTGTTGAACATCCCGCCGGAGGTGGCGCACACCCCCATCGACAGCACCCACTTGGGGTCCGACATCTGGTCGTAGACCCGGCGCAGCACCGGCGCCATCTTGTTGGACACCCGCCCGGCGACGATCATCAGGTCGGCCTGCCGCGGCGAGGCGCGGAACACCTCCATCCCGAAGCGGGCCATGTCGTGCCGGGGCGCACCGGTGTGCATCATCTCGATCGCACAGCACGCCAGACCGAACGTCGCCGGCCACAGGGAGTTCGCGCGGGAGTAGTTGACGAACTTCTCGACGTTCGTCAGCAGGATCCCACTGGGGAGCTTGCTCTCTAGTCCCACTCGAGCCCTCCTCGTCCGATCTCGTAGATGAAGGCGACGCCGAGGATCCCCACGAACAACGCCATCTGACCGAGCCCGAACCACCCGAGCTCCCGGAACACCAGCGCCCACGGGTAGAGGAACACCGCTTCGATATCGAAGATCAGGAACAACATCGCGACCATGTAGAACTTCACCGAGAACCGCGTGCCCGGCACGTCGGCCAACGGCTCGTTCCCCGACTCGTACGCCGAGAGCTTGGTGGGGTTGGGCTGCCGCGGCCCGACCAGGCTGCTCACCGCCACCGACCCGACGGCGAACGCACTCGCCACCAGGAACAGCAGCAGGATCGGGAGGTACTCGGCCAGCACGTCTCGTCGCTCTCATTCGGGCCCGGGGGCCGCAGGTCGGTTCCAGGCCGCCCGGCCCGGTTACTGACGCCACGTTCGGCGGGCGGGGACGGACCCGGAAGGCGTGGTCACGGTAGGTGGGGGTCGCGTGGTCAGGCAACACCGGTCGCGGGCGGGGCCGCCGCCGGCGGCGGGTCGGCGTCAGGCGGCCGGCGTCAGGCGGCCGGCGTCAGCCGCTGCAGGGTGTTCAACAGCACGTCCTTGGCGTCCGAGGGTTCGCGGTCGGTGAGGTGGGCCATCAACTTGAGCACCAGCTCCATCAACGGCCGGTGGGGCATGCCGTAGGTGGTGCACACGTGCATCACCCGCGGGTCGCCCATCAGCTCGGCGAAGCGGCGACCGAGGGTGTAGTACCCCCCGATCCGGCGGCGCAGCTCGCGGTCGTAGCGGTCGAGGTCGGCGGTGCGGCGGGTCGTCAGCGCGTCGTCGACGACGTCGGCGGCGAGCTGGGCCGCCTCCATCGCGTAGCTGATCCCCTCGCCGTTGAAGGGGTTCACCATCCCGCCGGCGTCCCCGACGAACACCACGCCGCGCTGGTGCAGCGGGGTGCGGTTGAACCCCATCGGGATCGGGCCGGTGCGCACGGCACCGACGCGGTTGGCCTCGGTGGTCCCCCACTCGTCGGCCATCCCCCCGGCCCAGGACGCCAGCAACCGGCGGTAGCTCACCGCCCGGAACTCCTTCGAGGTCGACAGCAGCCCGAGCCCGACGTTGAGGGTGCCGTCGTCGAGTGGGAACACCCAGCCGTACCCGGAGAGGAGGTCACCACCGGCGTCGCGGAGGTCGAGGAAGGAGCTGATCCACTCGTCGTCGGCACGCGGTGAGCGGTAGTACGCCCGGGCACCGACGGCCATCGGCCTCTCGGTGCGCCGCGGCGACCCCAGGGCCTTGGCGATCGGACTCCCGGCGCCGTCGGCGGCGATCACCACCGGGGCACGGACCTCGCCGACCTCACCGTCGTCGCTGCGCCACGACACCCCGGACACCCGTGTGGCCGAGGTGTCCCGCCACACCGGACCGGTCACCGTCACGCCCTCGGCCAGCCGGGCCCCGTTGCGCACCGCGGTCCGCGCGATCACCTCGTCGAACACGGCACGGCGGGCGGTGCCCCCCCAGCTCGGCCAGTCGTCGAGCTGTGGCCAGGGCAGCTCCATCACGGTGCGGCCACCGTGGATCCGCAGCCCACGCTGGGTCGCGAAGCCGTCGGCGCGTCCGTGCGCCTCGTCGACGAGCCCGAGGTCGAGGAGTTCACGGATCACCCGGGGGGTGAGCCCGTCACCGCAGACCTTGTCCCGGGGGAAGCGGTCCTTCTCGAGGAGGACCACCTCGCGGCCCCGGGCCGCCAGGTGGGCGGCCGCAGCCGCACCACCCGGACCGGCACCCACGACGACGACGTCGGAGTACTCGACCGGGGCGAGCGCCGGCGCTCGGGGCATCAGGACTCCAGGCGGGTCACGTCGGCGGCAGGGCGCGCACGCTCGTGAAATTCTTCACGAGCGAAGTGTAGCGCTCACCCCGGAGGTGGGTCGAGCCGACGGCCGGCCCCCCCACCCGCCTGTCGGACCCCGCGGTGCACGGCGACGATCCCCGCCGAGAGATCCCGTACGCGAACCGACCCGAACCCGGCGTCACGCATCCAGTCGGCCACCGCACGGCGGTCGGGCCAGGCCTGGATCGAGTCGGCGAGGTAGCGGTAGGCCTCCGGCGAGGACGAGACGACTCGGGCGATCCGCGGGAGTGCGGCGACGAGGTAGCGCAGGTAGACGGTGCGCAGCCACGCCGTCGTCGGTGCCGCGAACTCGCACACCACCGCCCGCCCGCCGGGACGGAGCACCCGGGCGAACTCGGCGAGGACCCCGGGGGGATCGGCGACGTTGCGCAGCCCGAACGAGATCGTCACCGCGTCGAACACCCCGTCGGCGAACGGCAGCCGCCCCGCGTCCCCGTTCACCCACGTGATCCGCGGATCAGCGCGCCGCGCCCCCTGGTGGAGCATGTTCCACGACAGGTCCAGCGCGGTGACCTGCTCCGCCCCGTGGGCCACCAGTTCACGGGCGACGTTGCCGGGCCCG
>SLDB01000149.1 GCA_007125475.1 Nitriliruptoraceae bacterium
CGACCGGCGCGAAGTCGACCGGCACATCGGCCGCCTCGAAGTCCACTGCTTCGAAGCCGACCGATTCCACGTCGACCTCCTCGACGCCGACCAGCACCAGCAAGTCGACCGGCAGCACCGGGTCGGCCGCGTCGAAGCCGGACGCCACCACCACGCCGGGCGGAGCGAAGACGTCGCCCACCGGCGGTTCCACCACCCCGGCTGGCGCCACCACGAACACCGACGCACCGAAGAGCTCCGACGCCGACCAAGGCGCCGCCAACGCTCCGGGCGCGGACAACCGTGGCGCGGACGAGCAGACGCAACGCGACGCCTGAGGCGCCCACCCGCCGTCGCCATGGCCGGTTCAGGGGTACCGTGCGCCCTCCCTCGGTAGCCACGCTCAGAGGCGGTGCGGTGAGCGAGGCGACGCGGCACACCAGGCGCCCCCCGATCGTGTGGCGCCTGGGTGTGAGCATCGTGTGCCGGTTCCTCACCGGCGCTCTGGGCTGGCGTGTGACGAGTCGCCCTCCCGCCACGTCGGTCCGGCCGACGCACGCCCTGGTGGTCGTGTTCAACCACACCTCCGCAGTGGATGCGTTCCTCGTCGCCGACCAGGTGTGGCACCGGCTGCGACGCTGGTGCCAGCCGCTGGTCAAGACGGAGCTCGCCTCCGCACCGTTGCTCGGCGCCCTGCTTCGCCGCAGCGGGGCGATCCCGGTCGCCCGGTCGCAGGAGCACGGCCGTGAGGCGGCCTACACCGCCGCGGTCGCCCGGCTTCGATCCCACCGCACCGTCCTCGTCGCGCCGGAGGCGACGATCACCCACGACGGCACCCTCCTGCCACTGCGCCACGGTGCCGCGCGACTGGCCCTCGCGGCCGACGTCGACGTCCTGGTCGTGACCCACTTCGGTGCCCAACGCGGCTTCTCCCCGGTCGCCCGGTTCGCCGAGCGGGGGGTGGTGGTGACCTTGACGATGGACGTGGTCCGCCCGGAGCCGGACGAGGACGCGACCTCGTTGACCGGCCGGATCGCCGCCACGATGCTCGACCGCCTCGAGGAACTGCGCGCCACCTACCCCCAGGCCGACCACCAGGCCCCGTGGTGGCCCCCCTACGCCGTACCGGCCGCGCCGACGACGGTCGCCCGGGAACACCTCGAGCAGTACCGGCACAGCATGGCGGAGGCGGTCGCCGAGGCGCGGGGGCGGATGGCACGCATCGCCGAGGAGCATTACCTCGAGCAGCGGCTCACCCGGGCCCGCGACCGGGTGGCCCGGCTCACCGAGGACGCTCGGGAACGCCTGGACGAACTCGCCGAGGAGGCTCGCGAGCGGGCGACGGGGAGGAACGACGAGGGTCGTCCTCCCCCGGGTAGCTGACGCGTGACGACGAGTCGGGCGGCATCTGTCGGCCCCGGCCGGGTCACGAACACCCTGGTTCGGAGTCACCCACCGCCGACGACGCGGTCAATGCGCTCGAGGTGACCCGGATCCGCGTCGGGTTCGTAGCCGACGACCAGGTGCCGGCGCACGTGCAACCCCGCGACCGCCGCCGTCGACGTGTCCCGCCCACCGGTCCCGTGCAACTCGGCGTCGGCCTCGGCGAGGAGACACACCGCCTGCACCACGCGCGTCAGTGTGTGGAGGTGGCGACGGAAGTGGGCCGCGCCGATTCCCTCGTCGGCGATCGCGGCCCGCAGTCGAGGGGTGAGACGCTCCAGGGCCTCGACGACGAGTGCACGGTCCTCGTCGAGGGCGCGGTGGTCCACCGCGCCGAGCCGCGCGTGCAGCCTGGCCAACACGCCGTCGAGGAGGTCGTACCGCGCGCAGTCCCGACGGACCTGTTCGCAGAGCACGTTGTGCGTCCCCTCCCAGGACTCGAACACGATCGAGTCGCGGTACAGCCGCGGCAGGGGGGAGAAGTCCTCGATCGTGCCGTTGCCGCCCAGTACCTCGATCGCCCGGCGCACCGCCGACGTGGCACCGACCGAGGTCACGAACTTGTTGGCGTTCACCAGCAGCCGGTGGAACGCGACGTCGTCGCGGTCCGCACCACCGGCGTCGCGGCGATCGAGGAGGTCGGTGACCTCGAGGCTGGAGAGCAACGAGGCCCGGGCCTCGGCACGGATCAACGCCAGCGCCTCACGCACCAACGGGAACCGGTCGATGGTGCCGCCGAACGCAGTGCGGTGGCGGGCGAACGCCGACGCCTCGATGTCGGCCCGTTGAGCCAGCGCCGCCGACCCGAGGGCGTTCAGCCACCGGGAGGTGTTCAGGAGCGCCTCGACCGCGACGTGGAACCCCGCCTCGGGAGACCCGATCGGGGTGCCCCGGGCGCCGTCGAAGTCGATCTCTGCCGTGGCCATCGCACGCGTGCCCAGCTTGGGTTTCAGCCGTCGGATCCGGAAGCCGTTCGGGGACCCGTCGGGTGATCGGCGCGGGACCAGGAAGCAACCCAGCCCACGGGTACCGGCCGACGAGGCGTCGATCCGCGCGATCACGGCGAACAGGTCCGCGTCGGCGACCGAGCAGAACCACTTCTCCCCGTGGATCCGCCACCAGCCGTCCCCGGCGACATCGGCGACGGCCCGCGTCGTGTTCGCCCCGACGTCCGAGCCCCCGTGCACCTCGGTGAGGAACTGTGCGCCGCGAAGCGCGCGGTCGTAGTCGTCTTCGACGAGGCCGGGGAGGTAGCGCTCGCGCAACGGTGCCGAACCGTGGTCCTGCAGGGCCCGGACCAGTCCGGCGGTACACGCCACCGGGCAGGCGTGCCCACCCTCGCCGGCATGCGCGAGGAGGTAGAACAGCGCCGCCTGCTCGTAGGCCCCACCGCCGCCGTCCTGGCAGGCGAGGATCCCCGACGCCCAGATCGACCGACCCGCCTGGGCGTACGACGGATGGAACGCGATCGACTCCTGATGGCGACCGACCCCGTCGAACGGGACATGCACCGGCGGGCTGCCCTCCCCGGCGACCGCGGCGTCCTCGACGACGCCGGTGACCGACGGCGCGAACGCCTCGAGGGCGTCGAGGAGTTCGGTCACCCGCTCCCCGTCCAGGCGCCGCCGGAGCATCGCCGGTAGCCGGGCAGCCTCGACGAGTGGCGTCGCCCGGACGGACGCCCGCCAGGCCTCCAGGTGCTCGCGCAGCTGGCCATCCGGCGGCATCACCACTCCTCACGCCACGTCGACGCAGGATCTGCCGACCGGTGTACCGAATCGGGTGGATCGCCGCCCATATATTGACGCCTATACATTGACGCCTGTCGATCAATGTCGTAACGTCCACCGATACATGGAAGAACATCGATGAAGTGACGCCGCCGGACACCCGCCGTTCACGGCCATCGAAGCGTCGATCCCGGTACGGCGCACACCGGAGTCGGCGGTACGGCGACCGCGGCCAGGAGGCCACCGATGGGCACGTCCACCCCGCCCCCCGCCAGCTGCTGCGCACCGCTGGGTGCCAGCGGGCTGACGGATGAGGACGCCCGCGTCACCGCCGAGCTGTTCAAGGCGTTGGCCGACCCCCACCGGGTGCGCATCGTGAACCTCCTCGCCGCCGCCGACGGCCCGGTGTGTGTCTGCGACCTCACCCCCCGGCTCGGTATCGGGCAGTCCACGGTGAGCCACCACCTCAAGAAGCTCGTCGCCGCCGGGTTGCTGCACCGTGAGGCGCGTGGGACCTGGTCCTACTACCACCTCGACGCCGACGCGGTCGAACGGCTGGCAAGCACCGCCGACCTCCGCGCGGCCGCTGCACGTCCCGCCGCGTGACGGCGGCGGGACGCCCCCACGTCACCGAACATCACCGATCACCGGGAGGTCCCCGTGAGTCTCGACCGTGACCCCGTCCGCGAGGCGGTCCGCACCCGCTACGCCGAAGCCGCCGTCGCCGTGAACCGCGCCCCCGGCCAGGAGGGTGCCTGCTGCGGGCCCGACGTCGCCGAGGTCGGTGCGGGGTTCGGCGCCGACGTCGCCCCCGATGCTCCGAGCGGTGACGGCGAGCGGTTCGGACTCCACCTCTATGACGCCGACGAGGTGGCCTCGCTCCCGCCGTCGGCGACCCTGGCCAGCCTCGGCTGCGGGAACCCGACGGCGGTCGCCGAGCTCCGCGAGGGCGAGGTGGTCCTCGACCTGGGCTCCGGAGGCGGGATCGACGTCCTCCTCTCGGCGCGCCGGGTCGGGCCGACCGGCTTCGCCTACGGGCTCGACATGACCGACGAGATGCTCGAACTGGCCGAGCGCAACGCCGCCGAGGCTGGTGTGGACAACGTCGCGTTCCTCGCCGGTGAGATGGAGGACGTCCCGCTCGGCGACGCCAGCGTCGACGTCATCATCTCCAACTGCGTGATCAACCTGTCCACGGACAAGCCGGCGGTCCTGGCCGAGATGCACCGCGTGCTGGTCCCCGGCGGGAGGATCGGTGTCAGCGACGTCATCGCCGACGACCACCTCACCCCGGCTGACCGGGCCGAACGCGGCCCGCACGTGGGCTGCATCGCCGGTGCGCTCTCCGAATCCGAGTACCGCCGGGGACTGGCGGCGGTCGGGATGACCGACGTCGAGGTGGTCCGCACCCACCAGGTCGCCGACGGCATGCACGGAGCGATCATCCGGGCCCGCAAACCGGCCTGATCGCCACGGCTCCCGGGTGCGACCCTCCGGCCCGCCGGTCGCTGCGGCCCGGCCGGACCGTGAGCCCCGTTGACGCCGACCCTTGCCATGCGCCGTCCCACCAGGGAGGGTGGGGTATGGATACCGCGCCGCCGACGACGGCGTGGCACGGCAGCGAGCGCTCGAGGGTGGGATGGAGTCGAGCAGCACCGAGGACGCCGAGGCGGGGGAGCCCGGCACCGAATTGGTCGACGTCGGCGACCTGACGATCGCGTTCTGCGCCACCGGTTCCGGGCCTCCCCTGCTGCTGTTGCACGGGGGGTTCAGTGACCATCGGGCGTGGTCGCGCCAGGTCGACGAGCTCGCGGACGAGTTCACCGTGATCGCCTGGGACGCGCCCGGGTGCGGCGGGTCAGATGACCCGCCCGAGGGGTTCGGCCTCGAGGGGTACGCCGACTGCCTCGCCGAGCTCGTCGAACTGCTGGACCTCGACCGCCCCCACGTCCTCGGGCTGTCGTTCGGCGGTGGCCTCGCGATCGCGCTGCACGCCCGGCACCCGGAGATCCCCCGGTCGCTGGTACTCGCGTCGGCCTACGCCGGCTGGGCGGGGTCGCTCCCCGCCCCGGAGGTCGTCGATCGCCTCGAACGCGCCGAACGCGACGCCCACCGGCCGCCGGTCGAGTGGGTCGGCGACTACCTGCCCACGTTGTTCGGCCCCGCGGCCACCGATGAGGCGATCGCCGACACCCGCTCGATGATGCTCGACACCCGCCCGGCCGGGATGCTCGAGATGCTCCGTGCCTTCGCGGAGGCGGATCTTCGCGACGCACTGCCCCGTATCGACGTACCCACGCTCCTGCTGTACGGCGATGCCGACGTGCGCTCGCCGCGGCACGTCGCCGAAGGCCTGTACGAGCAGATCCCCGACGCCGACCTGGTCGTGATCGACGGCGTCGGCCACTGCCTGCACCTCGAGGCGCCGGAGCGGTTCGAGTCCGAGGTGCGGGGGTTCCTCGCCCGGGTGTGAACTGCCGTGGCGCCGGCCGACGCCGAGCCACCGACACGACGGGACCGACCGGT
Source organism: Nitriliruptoraceae bacterium (assembly GCA_007125475.1). Lineage (GTDB taxonomy): Bacteria > Actinomycetota > Nitriliruptoria > Nitriliruptorales > Nitriliruptoraceae > SLDB01. The sequence goes on from SLDB01000149.1 coordinate 5,679, forward strand.
ACCACCGGTACCGGGCCGGGACGGTGACCCGCGGCGCCCGTGACGAACCCGGTACCCCGGGTAGGGTCCCCGCCGTCATCGACGTCGCGTGCAGAGGTACCCCGTGACCACTCCCCCGGACCCCGGCACCCCCCATCAGAACGTCACCTTCCCCAGCAACGGGGGCCAGGCCCACGGCTACCTCGCGGTTCCCCCCTCCGGTTCGGGGCCGGGCGTGGTCGTGATCCAGGAGTGGTGGGGGCTCACCGACCACATCCGCGACGTCACGGACCGGCTGGCCGCCGAGGGATTCGTCGCGCTTGCACCCGACCTGTACGGCGGGCACACCACGCACAACACGGACGAAGCGGCCCGGATGATGCAACAGCTCCCCGTCGCCGACGCCGCACGCGACCTCGCGGGGGCGGTGGACCACCTCCTGTCACACGAGGCCGTGACCTCGTCCAAGGTCGGGGCGGTCGGCTTCTGCATGGGCGGGGGCTTCGTGCTGATGCTCGCCGCCACCGTCGGCGACCGTGTCGGCGCCGCCGTTCCCTACTACGGCATCCGCGGTTTCACCGACGAGGATGCCGAGCGGGTCACCGCCCCGGTCCTCGGCCACTTCGCCGGTGACGACGGCTTCGCCACCCCCGAGCAGGCGCGGCACCTGCAGCAGATCCTCACCGATGCCGGTGTCGACGCCGACATCCGGATCTACGAGGGGGCGCAGCACGCCTTCTTCAACGACACCCACGACGGCGGCCCCTACGACCCCGAGCTCGCCGAACGCACCTGGAGGGAGACGGTGACCTTCCTCCACACCCACCTCGGCGACGACTGAACCTCCCGGACCTCACCCGCGGTGCTCAGCGGGCGCCGCCGGCAGCGGGTCGCCACAGGTCGGACAGTTGCAGCATCCGGGAGATGTCGGTGGGTGAGAGGATCCCGATCACGCGTCCCTCGTCGACGACGACCGCGCGGCCGTCGGGGCTGTTGGCCAGCCGTGGCAGCACGGCGGTGACCGACTCGTCGGGACCGGCGACCACGATCTCGTCGCGCTCGCAGGCGACGTCGGAGACGTAGGTGGCGCGCCGCTGCTCGGCATTGAGCGACCGCATCCGGTTGAGGGTGATCAGGCCCGTGAGCCGACCCCGATCGTCGACGACCGGGAACGCCGAGTACCGGGTCCGCATGACGAAGTCCTCGACCACCGCGGCGATCGTCACGTCCGGAGGAACGGTCACCGGCGTCGGGGTCATCAGGTCGGCGACACGCAGGCCACCGAGCTGGTCCTGGACGAGGGCCTGCTCCTCCTCCTGCCTCGCGGCCGTGGTCAGGAACCACCCGATCAGCGCGAGCCAGATCCCGCCGAGGCCGGGGAGGAGGAGGACCTGCACGAGACCGAAACCGACGAGGATGAACCCGAAGGCGCGACCGGCGCGAGCAGCAGCCACGGCCGCGCGCGTGCGGTCCCCACGGGCACGCCACAGCAGGGCGCGCAGGATCCGCCCGCCGTCGAGCGGCGCGGCCGGCACGAGGTTGAACACCGCCAGGACGATGTTGATCAGCCCCAGCCACCCCAGTACCCCGACGACGACCCCGGCGTCGGTGCCGCCGAGCGCCAGCGCCAACGTCGTGAACCCCACGCCGATGACGAAGCTCACCAGCGGCCCGACTCCGGCGATCCTCAGGTCCGCCTCCGGGTTGGGCGCTTCCCCGCGGAGGAGGGCGACACCCCCGAAGAGCCACAGCACCACGCCGTCGACCGTGAGTCCGTTCCGGCGGGCGACGATGGCGTGCGCGAGTTCGTGGGCCAGCAACGAGGCGAAGAACACCACGGCCGCCACCGTCCCGGCCGTCCAGGCCACGGCCGGCGAGATCCCCTCGAACAACAGGGGGAACTGCACGGTCGACAACCCCACCAGGATCAGGCTGAAGATCACCAGGACCGTCCAGTTCACCCCGACCCGGACCCCGAAGACGTGACCCAACCGCAGCGTTTCGTGCACGGTGCCTCCTCGACGATCTCACCGGCGACGGTAGACCACCGGCACCGGCGCACCTCACCCCACCCACGACAACGTCGGACGTGACCGGAGGCTTCCCGCCCCCCGGCGCCGACGAGGCGCTGGCCGCACGACGTGCACCGGCGACGTGCACCGGCGACGTGCACCCGACGGTGGCGTTCGCCGATGACCCGACGGGGGATGTCGGGACCAACGGCCCTGTGACCGATCGGCCGACCTCGGCGAGACTCCACGGCTGACGGTCGCGTGGCCTCGACACCTCCCGTCACGTCGCCACCGACCCGTCGCGACCGATCCGTCTCCGCCGACCCCCGTCGTCGCGACGGACACGGCCGCCGACCACGAGAGCGGAGATCATGACGCCATCGGACGATCGTACGCCGGAAGGATCGGGACCACCCCCGCCACCGACGACCACCGACACCAGTCGTGCACGGCCGTCGATCACCCGAATCACCGTCGGCGCCGTCCTGCTCTTGATCGGCGTGATGTGGCTCTTCGACGCCACCGGTCTCATCGAACTGCGGTGGCGGGCGGTGTTCGCGGCGGCGCTCACCGTGATCGGGGTGTCGCTGCTGGCGACCGCCCGGCGCGAGCCCCACGGCGGGGTGATCGCCACGGGCGTGGTCCTGGGCGTGCTGCTGTTGGCGTCGGCGGCCACACCGCTCACCGTCGTCACCGGCGCGGTCGGTGAGCGCCAGGAACGTCCGGTGACGTTGGCCGAGACCGGTGCCGACTACGAACTCGGGGTCGGCTCCCTCGTCGTGGACCTCCGCCAGGTCGAGGAGTTCCCCGATGGCGCCCGCATCTCGGCGAGCGTCGGGATCGGCGAGGTCGTCGTCCGCCTCCCCGACGACGTCGGCGCCGAGGTCCAGATGGGTGTGGGCATCGGTGAGGCGACCGTCCTCGGCGAGTCGCAGGGCGGGTTCGGCGTCTCGGTGAGTGACGAGATCGAAGGTGCTCCGACGGTGGTCCTCGAACTCTCGGCCGGGATCGGCCACGTGGAGGTGCGGCGATGAGCACGGACGGCGTGGACCGCAGCGCCCTCATCTGGGGATCGGTGTTCACCGTCCTCGGTGCGGCGTTCCTCCTCCAGGAAGCCGGCGCGTGGGAGGTTCGTGCGGAGTTCCTCCTGCCCTTCCTGCTCATCGCCGTGGGGGTCGTCCTCCTCGTGTCCGCGGTCACCGACCGCCGGGAGGGAGGACCGTGAGGAACCTCCGCACCGGCCTCGGCTGGGGAACCGGGCTGATCGTGTACGGCCTGCTCCTGCTGATGCGGAGCGCCGGGGTCACGTCACCGACGGTCGCCGTGTGGCCATGGGCGGTACTCGCGGCGGGAGTGGGCCTCCTCGCCCACCCCCCGGCTCGACGTGCGGGGAGCCTGGTCACGCCACTGGTCCTCACGGTGGTCGGAGGGGTGTTCGCCCTCCGAGAGGTCGGCGCCCTCCCCGGGGGTGTCCCGGTGCTGGCACTCCTGCTGGTGATCGCCGGCGTCGTCCTGCTGGCGACCTCCACCGGAACCGTGCGGGGGTCGGTCGTCCCCGAAGCGGTGACCGTCCCCTTGAACGGTTCCGGCCGGGCGCGCCTCGCCCTGGCGCACGGAGCAGGGACGCTGCGCGTCACCGGAGGCGCCTCGGCGGGGTTGCTGTGCGAAGGCACCGCCACCGGGGGCGTCCGCAGCGACGTGGCCCACCGCAGCACCGGCCTGGATGTCACCCTGCGGCAGAAGTCCCCCGACATCGAACGCCTCCTGCGCAGTCAGCGACCGTTGGACTGGAACCTGGCCCTCACCGACGACGTGCCCATGACGCTCGAGGTGCGGACCGGGGCGAGCCAGGTCCACCTCGATCTCACCGGCACCTCGGTCGACTCCCTCGTCGTGAAGACGGGGGCCAGTGAGGTCCACGTCACCCTCCCGGCCGCCGACTGCCGCGTCGACATCGATGCCGGAGCGGCCGAGGTGGAGATCCGGGTACCGGACTCCGTCGCGGCCGACATCCGCGTGCACACGGCGCTGGCCGGGGTTGACGTCGACCAGGGACGCTTCCCCCGCGATGGGGAACGGTTCCGCTCGACCGCGTTCGACACGGCCACGCACCGCGCGGAGATCGACCTCGAGGGTGGTGTGGCGTCGTTCTCGGTCCGCTGAACGTCCCCGGTGGCCCCCGGAGGCCCGCGGCGTGCCGCGTGGGTGGAGGCCCTCACCCCCGACGGCGCCGGTCGGCCTCAGCCGCGCACGGCGAACCCGGCGTGGTCGGCCGGGGTGACGTCGGTGGCGTCGACGGCGGTCACGGAGGCATCGGGCGGCCCACCGGAGCGGATCCACGACTCGACCGCCGCAACCGCCTCGGGGGCTCCCTCCAACCAGGCCTCGACGCCGCCGTCGGGACGGTTGGCGACCCAGCCCCGCACACCGCGCTCGGCAGCACGCTCCCGCGTACTGGCCCGGAAGAACACCCCCTGCACCTTGCCGCGCACGGTCAGGTGCCTGGCGACGGTGGTCGGCATGTGTGGCACACCTCCCGGGGGTCGAGCGGCGGAGTCGGGTGGAGGGGGCGTCACTGTATGACGCGGACACCACCGGCAGTGGCGCCTTGTGGTTCTCTCGTCGGGCTACCCGTAGCCGCGGTACCGGGACGGGGGATCACGGTGGCACGAACCGACCTGCGTCACCCGGCCGGAGCCCACTCCCACTTGGTCGACCTCGTGTCCCGGATGCCGCGACCGCGTTGACGGCTCCGCGCAACGAACCTCCACCCACTCACCGACCCGCGTCACTGCTCCGACAAGGAGGTGCGACGATGCCAGAGCCGACGACGGTCGCTCTCGTCCTCGGCGGCGGTGGCGCACGCGGCTACGCGCACATCGGTGTCCTCGAAGTCCTCGAGGAGCGCGGGTACCAGGTGGTGGCGATCGCCGGGACATCGATGGGGGCGCTCGTCGGTGGCCTGCACGCGGCCGGTGCCCGGCAGGCTTACGCCGACTGGGCCTGCGGACTCACCCAGCGAGACGTGCTCCGCCTCCTGGATCCGACGATCCGGGGGCCGGGGGCGATCCGGGCGAACAAGATCTTCGCCAAGGTCACCGAGTTGCTCGGCGACGTGCGCATCGAGGACCTGCCGGTCCCCTACACCGCGGTCGCGACCGACCTCCTCGCCGGCAAGGAGGTGTGGTTCCAACACGGACCGCTCGCCCCCGCGATCCGGGCCTCGATCGCGCTGCCGAGCTTCATCACCCCGGTGATGCTCGACGGCCGACTCCTCGCCGACGGCGGCCTGATGAACCCGATACCGGTCGCGGCGACGGTCGCCGCCAACGCCGACCTCACGGTCGCCGTCTCCCTGTCGGAGGAGCACGTCACCGGTCACGGCAGCGTCACCACGACCGCGTCCGCCGACCCTCGCCCCACCGCCACGACGGATCCGGCCCGCCCGGAACCCGCACAACTCCTCGACTCCGAGCTCGTCCGGGCGGTCACCAGCTGGTTCGGCGGGTTCCGTGACACCGGTGCCGCCACCTCGACGCCGAACGACGACGCCGACACCCCCGACCCCGTCGACGCGTCGCTCCGCGAGCTCGTCGATGGCACCGGCCTCGGGGCACCCCCGCCGGGGCTGCGCATGATCGACGTGATGCAGCTCTCCCTGGACGCCCTGCAAGGGGCGGTGACCCGCTACCGCCTCGCCGGCTACCCGCCCGATGTCCTCGTGACCATCCCCCGGACCGCGTGCCGCACCCTCGATTTCCACCGGGCGGAGGAGCTCATCGCGTTGGGCCGACGGCGGGCCGAGGCCGCCCTGGAGCGCGACACCGACCGGTAGCCGGAGCCTCGACGCCGTCGATCGGAGGAAGCGCTTGACGCGCCACAGTTTTGCTTGGTATAGTTTGCACACCAGCCGCCGACCTCCCCTCGGCCAATGACCTCAGGAGCACCCATGAGCAGCACCACCGCGTTCGCCGACACCATTCGAAACCAGACGCTCGACCTCATCAAGCAGAGCCAGCAGGCCACCGTCGACGCGGTCGAGGCCTGGGCCGGCCTGATCGCCGACGGCTCGCCGCAGAACGTCGACTACACCTCCTACTTCGAGAACCTCCCCGACCCCGTGGACACCACTGAGCAGATCTTCGACTTCTCCGAGCAGCTGCTGGCCACCCACCGTGCATTCTTCACCAGCCTCGTCAGTGCCGTCGCACCGGTGGCCGAGGCCACGCGCCGCACCGCCCAGGAGGCGGCAGAGGCCGGCGTGAAGACCGCGAAGAGCGCCACCAAGGCCTGACAACACCACGGGCGATCCGACGCCCGCACCAGCACGCGACCAGGCACACGGCCACCGGGATCCCCGGTGGCCGTGCTGCTGTGCGCACCCCCCGACCACAGCGGGTGATCCCGGACCCACCGGGCCACCGGTCGCCGTACCCTCCCACGACGCGGCGAGAGGAGCACAGGTGGCCAGGGCCTCGACCGTGACCGAGCTGACCGCGGCCGGGTTCGGTGCCCGCACCGTCAAGGAGGAGCTGAGGGACAACCTCGTCGAACGACTCCGCACCGGTCGCCCGCTGACCACCGGGGTGATCGGGTACGACGACACCGTGCTCCCGGCGTTGGAACGCGCGCTGCTGGCCGGTCAGGACCTCGTCCTCCTCGGTGAGCGGGGACAGGCCAAGACCCGTCTGGTGCGGTTGCTGGTCGACCTCCTCGATGACGAGCTCCCCGTGGTGACCGGGTGCGAGATCAACTGCAGCCCCCTGACGCCGATCTGCGTCGAGTGCCGCGAGCGTGCCGCCGAACTCGGTGGGAACCTCCCGGTGTCGTGGATCGACCGCGACCGACGCCTGGCCGAGAAACTCGCCACCCCCGACACCTCGGTCGCCGACCTCATCGGTGACGTCGACCCGATCAAGGTCGCCGAGGGCCGCACCCTCGGTGACGAGCGCACCATCCACTGGGGGCTGATCCCCCGCCACCACCGCGGCATCGTGGCGATCAACGAGCTCCCCGACCTCCCCGAGCGGATCCAGGTCGCGCTGCTCAACGTCCTCGAAGAACGTGACGTCCAGGTCCGCGGGTACTCCCTGCGCCTCCCGCTGGACCTGCTGCTGGTGGTCACGGCGAACCCCGATGACTACACCAATCGCGGCCGGATCATCTCCCCGCTGCGGGACCGTTTCGGCGCCCAGGTCCGCACCCACTACCCGGCCACGATCGACGACGAGATCGCGATCGTGCACGCCGAGGCACAGCCACCACCGGCACCCGTGGACGTCCACGTCCCCCGGTTCCTCGACGAGGTGCTCGCCGAGATGGTGCACCGCCTACGGGCCAGCCCGGAGGTGAACCAGCGTTCCGGCGTCTCGGTGCGGTTCACGATCGGTGCGCACGAGACGCTCGTCGCCAGCGCCGTGCGCCGAGCCGCCCGCACCGGTGCCGCTCTGGCCGTGCCCCGGGTCATCGACCTCCGCGCGGTCCTGCCGGCGGCGCTCGGCCGCGTCGAGTTCGACCTGTTGGAGGAGGGCCGTGAGCTCGACGTCATCGAGCACGCCCTGGGGCAGGCGCTCCTGGCGGTGTGGCGCGACCGACTCACCGGGATCGACGTCGCCGGCGTCGTATCCCGGTTCGACGACGAGGGCCTCGTGGTCGACACCGGGGACCTCGTCCCGGGTGAGGACGTCCTCGCCGCGTTCGGTGGGCGGGTCGAGGGGCTCGCCGACTGGATGGAACGCCTCGGCGACCACGACACCCCGGCGGGGGCGAACGAGGCCCCCGAGATCGCCGCCAGCGTCGTCGAGTTCGTCCTGGAGGGCCTGCACCTCGGACGCCGCCTGAACCGTGACGACCTCCGACCGTCCGGCGCCGGTGGTGCCTCGGTGCGGTACGGGAGCTGACGGTGCGCTCCCGCTACGTCCGCTGGGACGGCCGCCAGGACCCGCTCTCCGAGCGTGCCGGGATCGGGGAGACACTCGAGCGGATCACCGACGACCTGCTGATGGGCAGCGGTGGGCGCCAGGCGGTGCGCAACCTGCAGCAGCGCGGACTCCCCGGCCGCCAGGGCCTCGCCGACCTCCGGCGTTCCCTGGCCCGGCGACGGCAGGCGATCCAGCAGCAGATCCAGCGCGACGACCCACTGGCCGACCTGGCCGCGGAACTCGACGACATCGTCGCCCTCGAACGCGCCGCGCTGGCGGGGCGCGACGACGAAGATGCCCGCTTCGCCGAGCTCGACCTCGACACGCTGCCTGCGGACCCGGCCGGACGGTTCCGCGGGCTCGCCCAGCACGACTTCGTGTCACCGGAGGCGGAGGAGCGCTTCGCCGCCGCCGCCGACCAGCTGCGCAAGGACGTCCTCGACGCGCACCTGAAAGCCCTCACCGGTGCGTTGGAATCGGTCACCGCGGACGACGTGCAACGGATCGCGGCGATGCTCGCCGACCTCAACCAGCTGCTGGCGGCGCGGGCGGCGAACGGCGGTGAAGCCCCCGCCGACGAACCCGAGCGGTTCGAGGAGTTCAAGGAGCGCCACGCCGACCTGATCCCCGGCGACCCCGCCGACCTCGACGAGCTCATCGCCCTGCTGGCCGAACGCGCGGCCGCGGCCCAGGCCTTCCTCGACGCCCTGCCGGCGGAGCAACGCGCGCAGCTGCAGGACCTCGCGAACCAGGTGTTCGACGACCTCGACCTCGAGCTGCAACTCCACCAGCTCTCGGGCAACCTCGCCGCCGCCTACCCGCACGGCCCGCCGGCCGGTGACGGCGAGCCGTCCGCGACCGGTGAGCCAGGTGAGCCCGGTGCCGCCGGTGGGCCGATCAGCCAGCTCGTCGACGCGCACCAGCGCGCCGCCGAACTCGAGGAACTCGAGTCACAGCTCGCCGGCGAGTACCACGGCGCCACCCTCGACGACATCGACGAGGAAGCGCTTCGCCGCCACCTCGGCGACGACGCCGTCCGCGACCTCACCGAGCTCAAGGCGATCGAACGGGAGCTGGAGGCCTCCGGCGCCGCCCGCGTCCGGGGCGGCGAGCTCGAGCTCACCCCACGAGGCGCACGCCTCGTCGGGGAGAAGGCCCTGGCCCGGATGATGGCCCGGGTGCGGCGTGAACCGGCCCGACCCAGCGCCGGAGCCGACCCGGAACCCACCGGCCAGACCCGTCCGTGGCAGTTCGGGGACCGTGAGCCGCTCGCGGTGCAGCGCAGCATCACCAACGCGGTGCTCCGCCGGGCCGGTGAGGGCCGTCCCACGACCGGGGCGGTGCGTCTGGACCCAGACGACCTCGAGGTGCAGGAGCAGGAGGTCCGGCCGCGCATCGCCACCGCCCTGCTGCTTGACCTGTCGTTCTCGATGCCGCTGCGTGGACACTACGTCCCGGCGAAGCGGATGGCGCTCGCGCTGCACGCCCTCATCGAGGGCCACCACCGTCAGGATTCGCTGCACCTGATCGGGTTCAGCGACTACGCCCGCCGGATGCAGCCCGCCGACCTCACCGCGGCCGGGTTCGAGCGTGTCTACGGCACCAACATGCAGCACGCGTTCCTGCTGGCACGCCGGCTGCTGGCGCACGATCCCCGACCGGTGAAGCGTGTCGTGATGGTCACCGACGGCGAGCCGACCGCCCACCTCGTCGAGGGCGAGACGGTGTTCAACTGGCCGCCGCTCCCCGAGACGCTCGAGGCCACGCTGCGGGAGGCGATGCGGCTCGCCCGGGCGAACATCGAGTTGGACGTGTTCCTGCTGGAGGACGAACCCGGACTCCTGGCGTTCGCCGAACGGCTCGCCGCGGTCACCGGCGGCGAGGTGGTGCGCATGGACGCCGAGGCGGCGGGGCGCACGGTGCTCGCCGACTACGGCACCTGACCGCCTCGCGGCGGGGTCACGCCATCGTGCGTCGTGCCTTTTCCAGGTCGTCGACGCCGAACACCAGCCGCGTCTTGGAGGCCAGGTAGACGAACTCGATGTTCACCCCGGCCTCGGCGAGCCACCCGGCGTGCGACCCCAGCATCCCGGGTTCGTCGTGCACCCCGACCACCAGCACCTCGCGCTCCTCGGACACCGACAGCCCCGCGGACGTGATCACGTCGCGTGCCGGGGCGGGGTCGCCGTCGACGAGGAGGTGGACCACGCAGCGCCCCTCGACACGCACCCCGGACACCCCGGCGAGGTTCACCCCGGCGCGTCCGAACGCGGTCGCCAACTCGGCGAGCGAACCGGGGCGGTCCTCCAGCTCCACGAGCAGGTCGGTCGGCATCGTCGCGTCCTTCGTCCGGCCCCGCACCCCGGGGCGTCGGCGGGTGGTTCCACCTCCTGACTATCCACCGCGACACCGCCGGCGTCCAGCCTCGTCCGGCCTGGTCCGGCCTGGTCCGGCCTGGTCCGGCCCCCGCCGACCCTCGGTGAGTAGGATCCCGGGCATGCGAGCCATCGGTGTACACACCTACGGAGGCCCCGAAGCGCTCGAGATCGTCGAGCTCGACGATCCGAGCCCGGGCCCCGGCGAGGTGTTGGTCCGGGTCCATGCCGCGGCGGTGAACCCCACCGACACCTACGTGCGCACCGGGGCACGACGACGCCGGCAGCAGCAGCACCCGCCGCCGTACGTCCCCGGGATGGACGTCGCCGGTGTCCTCGAGGCCATCGGTGACGGCACCGCCACCGACCTCGAGATCGGCGCGGCGGTGATGGCGATCGTCGTCCCCGACGGCGCCCACGGCGGCTACGCCGAACGCCTCGCACTGCCGGCGGATTCGGTCGTCGCCGCACCGGCGGGAACCACCCACCGTGAGGCGTGCACCCTCCCGATGAACGGCCTCACCGCCCGGATGGCGTTGGACCGGTTCGCCCTCGCACCGGGGCAGGTCCTGGCCGTCACCGGTGCGGCCGGCACCCTCGGTGGTTACCTCGTCGAGCTCGCGAAGGCCGACGGGTTGACCGTGGTCGCCGACGCGGCGCCGGCCGACGAGCAGCTGGTCACGGGTTTCGGCGCCGACGTGGTGGTGCGCCGGGGCGACGACGTCGCCGCGCGGATCCGGGAGCACGTCGGCGAGGGCGTCGACGCCCTCGCCGACGCCTCGGTGCAGAACGCGGCGGTGTTCGACGCGATCCGTGACGGCGGGGCGTACGCGACCTTCCGGGGCTTCGAGACCGAGATGCCGCGCGGAATCACCCACCACGCGATCTGGGTGCGCGAGTACGCCCGTGAGCGCGACGCGCTGGCCCGGTTGGCCCGTCAGGCCGAGGACGGCGTCCTCACCCTCCGCGTCGCCGACACCTTCCCCCCGGAACGGGCGGGTGAGGCCCACCGACTGCTGGAAGCCGGCGGTGTCCGGGGACGCCTCGTCATCGAGTTCTGAGGCCGCCGGTGGCACTTCGACGCCACGGGTGCCACCTTCGTTGGCCACGCTCCCGGCACCAGCAGGTGCCGGTCCGCACCGCCGGAGGGCCACGTGCCGACACCCCTGCCGCGCCTCGTCGTCGCCGGCACCCGCTCCGGGGTGGGCAAGACCACCCTCACCGTCGGGCTGCTGGCCGCCCTCGTCGAACGTGGCCACGTCGTGTCGGCGCACAAGGTCGGACCCGATTTCCTCGACCCCGGCTACCACGCCCTGGCCACGGGCAGGCCGCCACGGAACCTGGACACCGTCCTGCACGGCGCCGAGCGGATCGCCCCCCTGCTGCTGCACGGCGCCGCCGGTGCCGACTTCGCGGTCATCGAGGGGGTGATGGGGTTGTTCGACGGCGCCGGAGCCGGGGAGACCGGGTCGACCGCCGAGGTGGCCCGCATCCTCGACGCCCCGGTGCTGCTCACCGTCGACGCCGCGGCGTCGTCGGGCTCGCTCGCCGCCGAGGTGCACGGCTTCGCGACGTTCGACCCTCGCGTCGCGGTCGCCGGGGTGATCCTCAACAACCTCGGTTCGCCACGACACGAACAGCTGGCCAGGACGGTGGTCACGGATGCGGGGTTCGATGTCGTCGGCGCCGTGCACGACGATCCCCGGTTGACCGCCCCCGAACGCCACCTCGGGCTGGTCCCGGTGCTCGAACGTGCCGCCGCGGCCCGTGAGGCGCTCGCTCGTTCACGAGCAGTCGCCCGCGCTCACCTCGACCTCGACGCGATCGAACGGATCGCCTCCACGGCCCCTCCCGTCGAGGGATCACCGTGGGACCCCGCCCGTGAGGCGCGGTCGGTGCCGGCCTCCCCGACCCGGACACGGCCCCGGATCGCGGTCGCCGGCGGGCGTGCGTTCGGGTTCACCTACACCGAGCACACCGAGCTCCTCACCGCCGCCGGAGCCGAGGTCGTCTCGGTCGACCCACTCGGCGACGAGGAACTCCCGGCCGGCACCGACGCCCTCGTCCTCGCCGGCGGCTTCCCGGAGACCCACGCCCCCGAACTCGCCGCGAACCAGGGGTTCACCTCTGCGGTGCGCCGCCTGGCCAGCGCCGGAAACCCGATCGTCGCCGAGTGCGGGGGGATGCTGTACCTGCTCCGGGAGCTCGACGGCACGCCGATGGCCGGGGTGATCGACGCCGTCGGCAGGTTCACCAACGAGCTCGTGATCGGTTACCGCCGGGCCGTCTCGGTCGTCGACTCCGTCCTCGGTCCGTCGGGGACGAGCACCGTCGGTCACGTCTTCCACCGGACGACGGTGACACCGCCCTCGGGGGGGCGTGCCGCCTGGCGGATGTCGCGCTCCCCGACCGGCCCCTCAGACCCCGAGGGTTTCGTGCTGGGGGGTGTGCACGCCAGCTACCTGCACGCCGCCTGGGTCTCGAACCCCGCGCTGGCCGTGGCGCTGACGCACCACGCGGCCCGGAGTGCCTCGTGACCCCACCCCACCGGCCCGCCCGGGCGCTCAGCCGGCGAACGCCCCGATCACGGCACCGACCACCGTGAGGCCCACCACGTTGAACACGGCGTTGATCCAGAACCACGTCAACGGCTCCGGCTTGCGGTCGTAGACGGTCGCGACGGCGGCCCCGGTCAACGCGTACCCGACGCCGACGGCGAAGCCGAGGAACGCCCCGGCACCGACGGATGTCACCCCGGTGGCGGCCGCGAGCATCGCCGTGACGGCCGCAGCGAACAGGTACGCGACGAAGGTCAGCAGGAACACCCCCGGATTCGGTGCGTCGTCGTGGGAGACCTCGATCCCACCGGACCGTTGCCACCGCTCGGCGATCGGGGGCGCCATGTACCACGCCGCGCCGAGGACGAACCACGCAGCCCCGGCCGCCAGGACCGCGAGCCAGTTGACCTCCCCGAGGGTTCCCAGATCCATCCCCCGACCTCCCACCGACGTCGACGTGCCAGTATCGCACGGCTCGCCGGGGACGCACCGGGACACACCGGGACGCAGCGGGTGCGCATCTGACCCCCCGATCCGGCAGGATCCGGGGTGACGCCGGCGGTGGACGCCGCCCCGAGACCCAGCGATACGGAGGACGACGTGCGACGCGGACGCCTGCCCTGGTACCACCCGGACGAACTCGACGAGGCACAGCGCGAACTCTACGACGCGGTCGTCTCCGGCCCCCGGTCACACAACCGCCGCACCCCGCTCACCGATGCTCAGGGACGGATCCTGGGCCCCCACAACGCGATGCTCTCCCACCCGGCGTTGGGGAACGCCCTGCAGGAGATCGGGGCGGGCCTACGCTTCGGCGGGACGTTGCCGCGCCGGCTGTTCGAGGTGCTGGTCCTCGTCACCGCCGTCGAGCGTGACGCGCCGTACGAGTGGTACGCCCACGCACCGATAGCCCGCTCCCACGGTGTGAGTGACGAGGAGCTCGAGGCGTTGCGCCAGGGACGCGATCCCGAGGTCGACGCCGACGAAGCCGCCGCGCTGGCGCTGGCGCGGGCGTGCCTGGACCACACCGACCCGGGGGATGCACTGGTCCAGCGGGTCGTCGACGCCTACGGGCGCGAGGGCGTGACCGAGATCGTCACCACTGTCGGGTTGTACGACCTCATCGGCACGTTGATGCGCGTGTGGGACCACCCACTCCCCGACGGGGTCGAGGACCCGTTGCGCCACCCGGTGACTCACGAGGGGTAGGCAGGAGGCAGGCGCCGACCGGTGCGCGGCGGCATGGTGCGCACGGTTCACCGCGCGGCGGCCCCCGTCACCGGGAGGCGTTCGGCTGCGGTGACCGGGTCGTCCTCGAGGAGGCTGGCACCGGTCCGTGCGGCGTACCCGGGGTCCGTCCCCGCTCCCGCGATCGCGACGTCGACCTGCCCACACAGCGCGGATACCTCGTCCTCCACGGCCTGCATCGCCGCGGGGTCGATCGCGGTGAGGACGACGAGGGTCGGCGCCAACCGGGTCACGGTGTCCGCGAGGGCGCCCATCGGGGTGTCGGCTCCGAGGAACGTGATCGTCCACCCGCGCCGCCACAGCACCAGCCCGAACACGACCAGTGCGAGGTCGTGGTCCTCGCCCGGCGGCGCGGCGAGGAGGGCTGAAGGGCCGGTGCCGTCCCCCCAGCCGCGTGCGAGGGCGAGGAGGCGTCCACGCACGATCCCGGAGGCGAAGTGTTCCTGGGCGACGCTTACCTCACCGTCGGCCCAGCCGTCACCGATCCGTGCCAGGCACGGCAGGACCACGTCGCGGAGCACCGTTTCGAGGCGGTACGCCGACAGGAGTCGGTCGAAGACCGCGTGCACCGCAACCTCGTCGAAGGCCAGCAGCGCCCCGTACAGGCCATCGAGCGCCGCATCGATCGACAGATCGGCGACCCCGGTCTCCGTCGTCGCGCCGTCGGCGGGGAGGGCGGCGAGCCGCGCGGCCTGAGCCGCCGACAGACCACGTGCGAGGTGGTCGGTCATACGCCGGACGCGCTCGACGTCCTCGTCGGAGTAGAGCCGGTACCCACCGGCCGACCGGTCCGGCGTGAGGAGATCGTAGCGGCGCTCCCACACCCGGAGCCGGTCGGGGGTCACCCCGACCCGTTCGCTGAAGGCGCCGATGCGCAGGTATCCGCCGGTCATGACCGGACTGTAGATCATCGCGCGACTTTAGACAAACACTCGTCAAACATTTGACAAACCTTCTTCGGCATGGGAGATTGTGCGAGTTCGGGCCACCACGACCCCGCATCGGAGCGCCGCGCGGCAGCCCGACGCCACGACGACCGGAGCCCACCATGTCCGCGCTCGACACGCTCGACGCCCTGGCCCCACCGGTGCCCCACCTCACCCCGGTCCCGGGTGACGGCGCGCCGCCCGCCACACCCCGGATCGCTGCGGACGTCGCCGACTCCGCACCGACCGTGCCGGAGCCCGTCGCCCCCTTGAAGCCCGTCGACCCCTCCCACGTGACCGACGACGAACTGTTGGGGCGCGTCGGATCCGGGGATGCCACGGCCTACACCGAACTGTACGACCGCGTCGTCACCGTCGTCTTCGGGGTCGTCCGCCGCGTCGTGCGCGACCCGGCGATCTCCGAAGAGGTCACCCACGACGTCATGCTCGAGGTGTGGCGGAACGCCGATCGATTCGATGCGACACGGGGGCGGGCCCGGAGCTGGGTGCTGACCATGGCGCACCGCCGCGCGATCGACCGGGTGCGCTCCGAACAGGCCGGCCGCGACCGGATCAACCGGGTCGGTGCCTGGGAGACCTCACGACCGTTCGATGACGTCGCGGAAGCGGTCGAGGCCCGGTTCGAACACCAACAGATCCGCGACGCCCTCGCCGGGCTCACCCCGGTGCAACGTGAGGCGATCGAGCTCACCTACTACCAGGGACACACCTACCGGGAGGCGGCCGAGATCCTCGGTGCCCCGCTGGGAACCGTGAAGACCCGGATCCGTGACGGGCTCCGGCAACTGCGCCACGAGCTCCGTGCCACCGCGTGAGCTCACCGCGAGATTCCGGCCGACCTGCCTCACCAGTCATCCCGGCGCCACGGGCGGCCTCGTGTCACGACCTGGGCAACGCCGCGATGATCGCCCGCGTGACCTCGTCGGTCGTCGCCGACCCACCCAGGTCGGGGGTGCGCGGGCCCGCTGCCAGGACCTCGGCGACCGCGGCACGGAGCTCCGTCGCGGCATCGGCGGCGCGCGGGTCCTCGTGCCGGTCGCTCAACCACTCCAGGAGCATCGCCCCCGACAGGATCGTCGCGACCGGGTTGGCGAGACCACGTCCCACGAGGTCCGGGGCGCTGCCGTGGCACGGCTGGAACACCGCGTGCCCCTCGCCGACATCGGCCGAGGGAGCGAGCCCGATCCCACCACTGATGCCGGCGGCGAGCTCCGAGACGATGTCGCCGAACTGATTCTCGGTGACGATCACGTCGAACCGCCCCGGATCGAGGACCATCAACATGCTCGCCGCATCGACGTACAGGCGCTCGGATTCCACGTCCGGGTGCCGGGCGGCGACGTCATCGAACACCGACCGGAAGAACGCGAAGCTGTGCAGCACGTTCGACTTGTCCAGCAGGGTGACCTTCCCCGGATGCCCGGCGGCCCGGCGGAGCCGTGCCTGCGCGAACGCCAGCTCGAAGAGCTTCTCGCTGGTCGCACGGGTGATCGTCAGCACGTTGGAGGCCGAGTCGGGGTCGTCACCCGGCGGCTCGTGACGCCCCGCGAACAGGCCCTCGGTGGTCTCGCGGATCACGAGCATGTCGACGTCGCCGCGGCGCAGCACCCCCTCGACCCCGTCGAACAACCGCGCCGGTCGCAGGCTGGCGAACAACTGGTAGCGCTCGCGGATGTCCAACTGCGGCGCCGCCTCGGTGCCGTTCGCCGTCCGGACATCCGGCAGCCCCATGGCTCCCAGCAGGATCGCGTCCGCCTCCCCGACCGCGGCCATGGTCTCCGGAGCGATCACCACCCCGGTGCGGCGGAACATCCCCGCCCCGGCGTCGAAGGTCTGCCACTTCAGGGAGAATCCCCGCGTTCCAACCGCGGCGTCGAGCACGGCCACGGCGGCTTCGACCACCTCGGGGCCGATGCCGTCGCCCGGGAGCGTCGCGATCTCGTACGCCGGTTTCACCATCAGGGGTCCATCTCGTCGGTGTGCGCGACCCGCAGGGGCCGGCAGGCGTGCCGTTCGGAGGCGCCTCCCCGGAGCCACCGGCGGGGACGGTCCCCCGGCAGCGGTGATCTGCACGGAGCAGGGTGGGCGAACCTAGTGCCTGTTGCGTCGAGGAGGTAGGGGCCGACACCGATCGGCTGCCGTCAGCTCACGGCAGCGCCGGGAACTCCGGCTCGAGGAGGGACCACGACACCAGTCCGACGATCACCGACGCGACGACGAGCCCCCACCACCGACCCCGTCGGGGTGAGAGCTGGCGGTGGGCGAGGTACCCGGACACCCCACCGTTCACCAGCATCGTCGGGAGCAACGGGGCGGACGGGCCGGTCAGGCCGGAATCGCTGAACCCGACACCGCCCACGACGACGATGAGGAGCAGGCCGGTGGGAGCCGCCACCGCCCCGGCGACGACCGCCGCCGTGTCAGCCTCACGCACCGACGCCGGTGCCCACGTCAGCCACACGGCGCGCAGGACGGCGCTCACGGCGGCGGACGGCACCACCAGCAGCCCCACCGCCGGAGCCCACCAGAGCATCAGCACCAACGCCCACACGTTGGCGTCGTGGACCGCGACGGCGGTCATGATGTTCACCATCGCCTGCAGCAGCAGGACACCGCCGAAGATCAGCGCGAAACGCAGGCAACGTTGCCAACACACGTCGGCGTGGTCCGGGCCGGGGCGTGCGGACCGCGGTCGTCGCCTCACCGCGACATCCCCCGGGCGAGCATCGGCACCCCCGCGGCGGTGGGGAGCCACATCTCCACCACCCGGTAGAGGATCGCGATCGTCACCGCCGACCCGGCCGGCACCCCGAACACCACGAACACCCCGACCATCCCGGACTCGACCACGCCCACCGCGCCCGGGGTGAGCGGGACAGCTGCCAGGACCTGCGACACCGCGAACCCCGCCAGCAGCACCGTCAGCCGCGGCTCCTCGCCGACGGCGACGAACACCACCGCCAGCGACGCGATGTCGGCACCCCATTTCACCAGTGCCCACCCGATGATCGCCGAGGTCTGCGCCGCGGACGGACCCGCGTCGGCGAGTCCGTGCCAGGCGGCGCGCCAGCCGGCCGCCCGACGTCGCAGCCGGGCCGAACGGCGCGCGACGGCCTCGATGATCCGTTCACCCAGCGCCGGGGACCGCAAGGCGGTCACGATCGTCGCCACCACCGCGACGAGGATCGCGAGGACGACCAGGACCACAACCAGGAACGTGCCCGGTACCTCGCCGGCGATCGTGGCCGCGGTGATCCCGACCGCACCGAGCCCGGCGATCGTGGTGAGCGAGATCGGCCCCGTCAACGCCACCCCGGCGGTCGCGGCGACACCCGGCACCCCGAACCGCGTGAGACGGTCGACGGCGACGACCGCACCCACCGCACCCCCGCCCGGGACCGTGTGGCTCACCGTGAACGCACTCATCGCCACCTCGAGGGCGTGACGGTAGGACAGGTCCTCCCCCACCGCCCGGAGGCTCGCCCGGTGCACCAAGGGCCAGCACAGGGTGACGACGACCTGCAGGACGACCGCGCCGGCGAGTGCCGGCGTGCCGGCACCGGCGACGGCCTCGCGAGCCTCGTCGCCACCGAGGACGACGATCCCGACCAGGTAGGCGGCACCGACGAGGACGACCACACCGATCAACCACCGCCGCGACGGCGGTACGGACCTCGGGTGCGGTGCGGAGCCGTCGCCGATGACGTCGAACCTTCCAGACAGCTGCTGCCGGGGTGGCGGTCGGGGTGGCGTGTGAGTCGTCGCCGGGAACGGGACGGGTCGTGGTCCGGTCACCGTAGGTCCTCCGCGCACGCACGCCCGGCTCCGCGGACACGGAGCGCTACCCTCGCGCCAATGGCCCATTCATCGACCGGTGGCGAGCGGTCGTCGGCGATCGCTGACGCCGACGTCGACGCACCCGTCCTCGAAGCCACGCGTGACCTGCTCTGGATCGAAGGGTCCGCGGATGCCCGCGCGATCGCGGTGCGCTTCGTCGCGTCCCTCGGCGGCGTGGTGGTCCCTGCTCGTGACGCCGGCGCCGAGGCGATCCCGATCGACGTGTCGTTCGGGGACGGTGAGCCGGCGCTGCCCAGCGCCCCGACGGCGAGCGTCGCGCACATGCGACTGACCCGGCACCTGCCCGCGTTCGTGCGCGCGGCCCACCGAGCCCTCGAACTGGTGGGACGGACGCACCGCCTCGTCGAAGAGGCCGAGATCGACCAGCTGACGGGTCTCCCGAGCCGTCGTCGGGTCGGTCGGACCCTGGGACGGCTCCGACCCGGCGACGTCGTGATCATGCTCGACCTCGACGAGTTCAAGGCCCTCAACGACACTCGCGGGCACCAGGCCGGGGACGAGGTGCTTCGGGCCCTGGGCAGGGCGGTGAACGACACCGTCCGGGCCCGCGACCACGCGGGTCGGTACGGCGGTGAGGAGTTCGTGGTGATCCTCCCCGCCGACCTGTCGGGGAAGGCCGGCGAGGCCCCCGACGACGGTGCGGAGGCGTTCCTGACCCGCCTGCTGGCCGCCTGGGAGGCGATCCGGCCGTACCCGGTGACGTTCTCCGCCGGATACGCGACCGTCGGTGAGGACCCCTCGCAGGCGCTGGCGGCCGCCGACGGCGCCATGTACGCCGCCAAGCGCGACGGCCGCGACCGCTGGTACCGGGCCGAC
>SLDB01000251.1 GCA_007125475.1 Nitriliruptoraceae bacterium
CGCGTTCTTCTCCCCGGCCCGGGGGCGGGCCTGACCGGCAGTGGGAGGTCAACCCCGTCGCGAGATCGCGACCTTCATCGCCTCGGTCTCGGCGGCCCGCTCGAAGACGTCGTAGGCGTCCATCATCTCGTCGAGCGCGAACCGGTGGGAGACGAACTGTCCGGGGGTGAGCTGGCCCTGCGCCACGAGCTTGAGGAGCATCGGGGTCGTCGAGGTGCTCACCAGCCCCGTGGTGATCGCGATGTCGCGGATCCACAGGTCCTGCAGCTGCAGCTCGACCGGGGCGCCGTGCACGCCGACGTTGGCCACGGTGCCACCGGGGCGGACCAACTCGGTGCACATGTCGAACGTCGCCGGGATCCCGACCGCCTCGATCGCGGTGTCGACCCCGAGCCCGTCGGTCATCGCCAGGACCTGCTCCTTCCAGTCGCCCTGGCTGTTGTCGACCTCGTCGGTGGCGCCGAACTCCAGTGCGCGTTGGCGCCGGTTGGCGTCGAGGTCGAGGGCGATCACCCGGGAGGGCCCGTACAGCTTCGCCGTCATGATCGACGAGAGCCCAACCGGTCCGGCGCCGATCACCGCGACGACGTCACCGGGCTTGACGCGCCCGTTGCGGATCCCGATCTCGAAGCCGGTGGGGAGGATGTCGGAGAGCATCAGTGCGGCCTCGTCGTCCACGCCGTCAGGGAGCTTGTGCAGCGAGGTGTCGGCGAACGGCACGCGGACGTACTCGGCCTGGGTGCCGTCGATGAGGTGACCGAAGATCCAGCCGACGCCGGAGACCCCTTCGTCGGCGAGACAGTGGGAGGGCAGCTGCTGGCGGCAGTACGAGCACGAGCCGCACGAGCTGACGCAGGAGATGATCACCCGGTCGCCGACCTGTATGCCACTGACGGCCGATCCGACCTCGGTGACCGTGCCAACTCCCTCGTGGCCGAGGACCCGGCCGTCGGTCACCGCCGGGACGTCCCCCTTGAGGATGTGGAGATCGGTCCCGCAGATCGTGGTGGTGTCGACCTGCACCACCGCGTCGGTGGCCTGGACGATCCCCGGGTCGGGGACCTCCTCCCAGGACTTCTCACCGGGACCGTGGTAGACGAGTGCCTTCATCGCAGCCTCCTGCCCCTCGGGGCGGTGTCACCGGCGCGGCGCCATCGAGCGGCGACCGAACGACGACGGCGACACCGAAGTGAGCGTGGCCGCTGCGCGCGGTGCCGACCAGGGAAGAAGGTCACCTCACCGCCGGCACCTGGCCGTGAAGCCAGCGGTCGCCGCCGGCGCCCTTCGCCGCGTACATCGCGGTGTCGGCGGCGCTGACGACGCTGCCGGGGTCGTCCTCGCCGGGGTGGCCGACGGCGATCCCCAGCGAGACGGTGGTGCCGACCTCCCCGCATCGCAGGGTGAACGGGGCCCGGAACTCGTCGACCACACGGTCGGCGAGGGCGGTGAGCGCCTCGACGTCCGCATCGACCGCAAGGACGGTGAACTCGTCACCGCCGAGGCGCGCCACCACGTCTCCTCCCCGCACCGCGCGGCGCAGGCGCTGTGCGGCACGTTGCAGCAGCTCGTCGCCGGCGGCGTGTCCCAGATCGTCGTTGACCACCTTCAGCCCGTCGAGGTCGACGAACAGCACCCCCACCGGCGAGGCGTGATCGGGCGCATCCAGTCTCGCTTCCAACCGCTGCAGGAACCCGGCCCGGTTGGCCACCCCGGTCAGATCGTCGTGGTAGGCCCGGTGGGCGAGGAGCTCCTTGGCCCGGTTGAGCTGTTCGGCCCGCATCTCGGCCTCCGCCCGGGCGACGCGGTGAGCCTCGGTCCGCCGTCGCAGTGATCTGGCCATCAGCCCCATGCTCGCCGCGACGATCCCGATGATCCCGACGACGTAGGTCACCCCGTCGAGCCCGAACTCGCGGTAGTCGTAGGCCGTGGCGCCCCACGCCTCACGGACGGTGTAGCCGACGCTGACCGCCGCCCACACCGCGACCGCTCCGGTCAACGACGCGCGGCTCGCGCCTTCGAGCACCGGCATGATGAGCAGGGCCCACAGCGACGAGTGCGGGTCGAACGTGAACAGCAGCACGATCGCGTAGGTCAGGGCGGTGTCGAGGAACATCTCGGTCACCGCCGATACCCGCAGGCCGGTGATCGACAACCGCTGTGTGGCGAGCCACGAGGCGGCGTTGATCACCAGCAGCACGGCGACGACGGCGGCGGCCATCGGTGCACGCGGGTAGGGCATCGGGATGCCGGGCGGCGGCTGGTACAGCGTGAACTGGACCATGGTGAGCCCGGCCGCTCCCAGGCGCGCCCGCCGCATCAACGAGGCGGTCACGACGAGGTCGCGTCGACGGTCGGCCACGCCGTCGGTCATCACGTCTCCCTGCGGGTTCCTCGCTCCTTCGACGCGGGCTCCCGGCCGGCGTCGATGACTCCGTCACCGGTCTATCGGCACGTCCCGGTGATCCTTGACCACCCGGGGCCGACGTAGCCGGGGTCGTGTGTCAGGGCAGGGTGAGGATGCGGGGACCGTCGGCGGTGACGGCGATGGTGTCCTCGACGTGGGCGGCCCGACTCCCGTCGGTGGTGCGCACCGTCCAGCCGTCGTCATCGATCGTGTAGCCGTCGTCGCCGCCGGCGTGGAACATCGGCTCGATCGCGATCACGAGTCCGGGCCTCAGCCGCAGACCACGCCCCGGGGTGCCCTCGTTGGGCACCGACGGGTCCTCGTGCATCGAGCGCCCGACGCCGTGCCCCCCCCACCCGGCGGGGATCCCGTAGCCGTGTCCACGCCCGATCGTCCCGATGGCGTGGGCGATGTCGCCGATGCGGTTCCCCGGTACCGCGGCGTCGATCCCGGCCTGCAACGCCTCGGCGGTGCGGTCGATCAGCGCCCGGTCGGCCGGGTCCTCGGTGCCGACGATGAACGAGCGGGCGGCGTCACCGACCCAGCCGTCGAGGATCGCCCCGAAGTCGATGCTGACCAGGTCGCCGTCGGTGATCGGGGTGTCGTCGGGGATGCCGTGGACGATGACGTCGTTCACCGAGGCGCAGATCACCCCCGGGAACGGCGACGAGGCGAACGTGGGCTGGTAGTTCAGGAACGGCGAGGTGGCCCCGTGCTCGCGCAGCACGTCGCGGGCGACCTCGTCGAGTTCGCGGGTGGTGACCCCGACGCCGGCGGCGGCGCGCATCGCGTCGTGGGCCAACGCGACGACGCGTCCGGCCTCACGCAGGGCGTCGATCTCGGACGGGTTCTTGCGCACGATCACCGGCGGACCTCTGAGGTGGGTGGAGGTGGGCAGGCTACGCGCCCGTCGCGGATCGGCCGTCCGACGGCAGCGCCGACGGGGCGCGGGGTGGTAGGCTCTCCTACACGGAGCCGTTGACGCGGCACCGGAACACGTCTTCTGCCCCCGGCCATCCGTGCACCACACGGCGCCGGTGCGGCGGCCCAGGGAACCTTTCGGTGACCCGGGATCCTCGAAGCCGCGGCGGTACACGCCCGCGCCCTTCTCGGCTGCGTGTTCACCACGCAGCGACGACCGTCGGCGGCAAGCCGGCAGGTCCGGCCTGCACGCGCCGTCGGGGACCCGACGCCGCGACCAACGGCGTGCCCGCCATCGACGCGGGCGTCAATGGAGAACTCTGTGACCAGCACGTTCGCGCAACTCGGTGTCCCGGCCCCGCTGGTGAAGCGGCTCGCCGAGCTCGGCTTCACCACCCCCTTCCCGATCCAGCAGCTCACCGTCGAGGACGCCCTGGCCGGCCGCGACCTGTGTGGCCGTGCCCCGACCGGTTCGGGCAAGACCCTGGCCTTCGGCCTCCCCGTGGCCATGACCGTCGGTGCCGGCGCTCCCGGGCGCCCACGCGCCCTGCTGCTCGTGCCCAGCCGTGAACTCGCAAGTCAGGTCCGGGACGTGCTCCGCCCGCTGTTGGAGGTCACCGGACGCAACGTCGTCACGGTGTACGGCGGGACGAGCATCAACAAGGACCTGCAGCGACTCCGGCGACGGATCGACGTGGTCGTCGCCACCCCCGGCCGGCTCGAGGACCTCATCGACCGGCGGGCGATCTCGCTGGCCGACACCGATCTGGTGGTGATCGACGAGGCCGACCGGATGGCCGACATGGGCTTCCTCCCGGTCGTGAAGCGGATCCTCGACCAGACCAGCTCGAAGCGGCAGACCCTGCTGTTCAGCGCCACGTTGGACGGCGATGTCGACGTGTTGATCCGTCGCTACCAGCGTGATCCGGCCCGTCGGGTGTTCGACACCCCGGCCGAGGACGCCGGCGACGTCACCCACGTGTTCTGGCCGGCCGAGCGCCCCGAGCGGCGGCACCTGACCGGGAAGATCCTGGCCCACGCCGGGCGCACCATCGTGTTCACGCGGACGAAGCACGGCGCCGACCGGCTCGCCCGACAGCTCGGGCAGGATGGGGTGACGACCGCTGCGATCCACGGCAACCGCAGCCAGCGGCAGCGCGAACGGGCGCTGGCACAGTTCGGTGCCGGTCAGGTCCAGGCGTTGATCGCGACCGACGTCGCCGCCCGTGGCATCCACGTCGACGACGTCGCGACGGTGATCCACTACGACCAGCCGTCGACGCACAAGGACTACGTCCACCGCTCCGGACGCACCGGCCGCGCCGGCTCCGACGGCGTGGTCGTGTCGCTGGTCGCGGCCGAGGAGGCCCGTGACGTGGTGAAGATGCAGGGCGAGCTCGACCTGCCCCGCGGGATGCACCGCCTCGACCTCGACGCCATCGCGGCACCGACGACCGCCGTCCTCGAACCGGCGGTCGAGGCCCGGCCAGGCGCCGGTGGCCGGCCACGTGGCGGTGGAGGCCCGCGCAACGGTGGCGGCTCCCGTGGGGGCGGCTCCCGTGGGGGCGGCAACCGGGGACGGGGCACGAACGGCAACGGCAGCGGGAACGGCAGTGGCGAGGCCACACGTACCCGGGCACGCCGTAGCGGCTCCGGATCCTCCCCCCAGCAGGGGCGGCGGCGTGCCGGTGCCGGCCAGGGCCGGCGTCGCTGAGGGCGCCCGAGTTCGCACGGTTTCCACGGCTGCGGTGAACGTCGGCGGCGTCGGCGACGTTCACTGGTCGATGCCGCCCGCCGAGCGGCAACGACCGTGACCAACGGAGGCAACGTGTCCCAGACGACGCTCCTCATCGACCCCGCAGCTCTGCGCGACCGCTTCGACGACGTCGAGGTCGTCGACGTGCGCACCGCCGGCGAGTTCGAGTCCGTCCACCTCCCCAAGGCGCGGAACCACCCGTTGGACCGCCTCGACGACCACCTCGACGAGATCCGTGAGCTCGTCGATGACGGCCGCGACGTGGTGCTCATCTGCCAGACCGGCGTGCGGTCCCAGCAGGCCCAGGCCCGGCTGGCGGACTCCGGCCTGGACGAGCTCGCGGTCGTCGACGGCGGGGTCGCGGCCTGGCAGGCTCAGGGCGGCGACGTCGTCCGGGGGGTGATCCGTTGGGACCTGTTCCGTCAGGTGCGGATGGTCGCGGGCTCGTTGGTCGCCGGCTCGGTCGCAGTCAGCATCGTCTGGCCCCCGGCACGGTTCGTCGCCGGCGCGGTCGGGCTCGGGTTGGTGTACTCGGCGTTGTCGAACAGCTGCGCGATGGCGAACGTCCTGGCGAAGCTCCCCTACAACCGCCCCCGTACCACCAGCTGATCCCCGGACGGCGTGCATGAGCGGGGAACCGGCCGGGGATGACACCAGGGCCCCCCTGTGGCAGCAGGTCCT
Source organism: Nitriliruptoraceae bacterium (assembly GCA_007125475.1). Lineage (GTDB taxonomy): Bacteria > Actinomycetota > Nitriliruptoria > Nitriliruptorales > Nitriliruptoraceae > SLDB01. The sequence goes on from SLDB01000251.1 coordinate 5,763, forward strand.
CGACGACCTCGAACGGCGCATCGACCGTGGCGAGATCGTCGACCGCTTCCCCACCGACCGGGAGCTGACCGAGGAGTACGGGGTCAGCCGGCACACCGTGCGCGAGGCGGTGCGACGGCTGCGCTCACGTGGGGTCGTCGAACGTCAGCGCGGGCGTGGCAGCTTCCTGACGCAGCGCCTCACCCAGCCGTTGGGTGGTCTGCCGAGCCTGTACCGCGCCGTCGAGGAGCACGGCCTCGCCCAGCGCTCTGAGGTCCTCGCCCTCGAGGTCGTCCGGGATCCGGACGCGGCCGGCCGGCTCGGGTTGGCCGACGACGCCGAACTCGTCCGGCTCGAACGCCTCCGCTACGCGGGCGACGAGCCGCTCGCCCTCGACGCGGTGTGGCTCCCGGCCACGATCGCGCGGCCGCTGCTGGACGTCGACTTCCGCCGGACCGCGCTGTACGACGAGCTCGCCAGCCTCGTGGGGGTGCGGATCACCGCCGTCGACGAGGAGCTCGAACCGGTCGTGGCCGATGAACAGGCCCGACAGTTGCTGGACCTCGCCGACGACGAGGCGTTGCTGACCGTCCGTCGACGCGGGTGGGCCGGTGACCAGCTCGTCGAGACCCGGGTGACCCTGCTGCGCGGGCAGCGGTTCGTGTACACCAGTTCGTGGCGCCAGGACGCCTCCACGCAGCCGGTGACGACGTTCCGGGGCGCGCAGGACACCGCGTCCTCGCGGTGAACGGCCTGCCACTCCGCGTCGCTCGGTGGCGCGCCGCCGCCGACGCCGGGCTCACCATCGCCCCCGACGTCACCGCCGACCCCGACGTCACCGCCGGCGCCGGCGGCGGAACCGGCGTTCGGCACCGAGGTCGCGCAGCACCCGCCCGGTGAGTTCGTTCCGCCGCGGGTGCTTCGCGGTGTCGATGCGCTGGGCGCCGTAGATCCCGCGGTGGGCCGACACGACGTAGGCGGTGACGCAGCCGACGGCGATCTCGCCGAGCGCCCCGACCCCGAACAGCTCCAGGCCCATCACGACGCACGCCAATGGGGTGTTCGTCGCCGCCGCGAACACCGCGACGAACCCCACCGACGCCAGCACCCCGGTGTCGAGCCCGAGGGGTCCGGCGAGCGCGGCACCCAGGGTGGCCCCGATCACGAACAACGGGGTGACTTCGCCGCCCTGGAACCCCGAGCCGAGGGTGACCGCGGTGAACAGCAGCTTGAGGGCGAACGCGAACCACAACAGGTCGGCCCCGGTGAGCGCGTCGTCGATCAGCCCCAGCGACAACCCGAGGTAGTCGGTCGACCCGATCACCAGTGTGAGCACCACCACCAGGGCGCCGCCGACGAACGGGCGCAGCGGGGCTGACGGCACCAGCACCGCGAACGTGCGACGTACGCCGTCGACGAGCTCGGAGAACAGCAGCGACACCGCCCCGAACACCACCCCGGCCAGCGCGACCCGGGCCAGCACCCCGCCGTCGAAGCCGGTGGCGGCGAGCTCGTAGGCCGGGGTGACGTCGTGGGGCAGGCCGATGGCCTCGACCACCAGGTGACCGACCACCGCGGCGGTGAGGGCCGGCACGATCGCGTCGTAGCGGATCCGTCCGACCGAGCGGACCTCCAGGCCGAATACGAACCCGGCCAGCGGGACCCCGAACACCGAGGCGAACCCCCCCGAGACCGCCGCGACCAGCAGGAGCCGGCGGTCGTCGGCCTCGATCCTGACCAGACGGGCGAACGCGTCGGAGAGCGACGCCGACAGCTGGATCGCGGTGCCTTCACGACCGGCCGAGCCACCGAAGAGGTGGGTCACCCAGGTCCCGACCAGGACCAGCGGTGCCAGCCGGAACGGGACGCGTCCGGGGCGGTCCATGTGCCGCCCGATGCCGTGGATCTCGTCGAGGATGAGGTTGTTCCCGGCCGAGCTCCGGCCCCCGAAGCGGTGGTAGGCCCACCCGATCACCAACCCTCCGAGGGGGAGCGCGAACAGCAGCCCGGGCTCGGCGGCGCGGGCGTCGCTGACAAGCATCAGCCCGTACAGGAACACCGCCGACGATGCGCCGGCCAGCACTCCGACGACCGAGCCGAGCACCGCCCACTTCGCCAGGAACGCCAGGAGCGACAGGTGCTCACGGAGATCGACCCGGAGCAGGTCCAACGCCAGGGAGACCAGCGTCCTCGGGGCGGGAGCGGCCACCTCATGACCGCGCAGCACCGCGCCGCAGACCTCACAGGTCTCGGCGCGGGCGACGGTGTCGCAGGCCGGGCAGCGGCGGATCGGTGGCACGTCGTGCTCCTCGGAGCGCGCCGGACGCTACCGCAGCGCTCGACGCCACCCGCGCTGAGGTGACCTCGGCCCCGACGCGGGGTGCCGGGGCCGAGCGGGGTGGCTACCCGGTGACGGGGCGTACCGAGGTGGGCCGTTGTGGGTGCGCTGGCGTACCGTGCGCCGGCCCGGCACCCCCCGACACGGCGGGAACCCGCTACCGCTGCGCGGACCGACCCGGCAGGCCGACCCGACAGGAGGCGACGCGTGACGCTGTTGGTCGCCCTCCTCCTCGGCGTCGTCCAGGGCGTGTTCATGTTCGTGCCGGTGTCGTCGACGAGCCACCTCGTCCTCACCCAGACGTGGCTGCGCGCGACCGGGACCTCGCTGCCGCCGCCCGAGTCGCCGGAGCTCATCCTCTTCGACCTCGTCGTGCACGTCGGCACGCTGGTGTCGATCGTGGTGGTGATGGGGGCCGGCCTCCGCGCGCTGGGTGCCGGGGTTCGCACCGAGCTGGCCTCGGGGGCCGTGCGTGGTGGGGGGCTCCGTTCCGGTGCCGCCACCGATCCGGCGGCCCCGGCGACCCGGTTGGTGCTCCTCGGGCTCCTCAGCGTGGCGGTGACCGGGGTGCTGGGGCTGGTGTTCCGCGACGTGCTCGGGGAGGTGTTCGCCTCCCCGCAACTCGTCGCCGTCGCCCTCATCGCCACCGGGGCGATGCTGTGGTGGACCGACGCGATGACCTCCGACAGGTCCGGGCGGCGGCTGCGGTTCGCCTGGCGGGGGCCGGGCGACGTCACCGTCGGGGTCGCGATCGCGATCGGGGCCGCCCAGGCCGTCGCCCTGGCACCGGGGGTGTCCCGGAGCGGGACGACGATCTTCGTGGCACTGCTGGTCGGGATGCGTCGTACCCTGGCGGCGCGATACTCGTTCTACATCGCGATCCCGACGATCCTCGCGGCCACCGGCGTGCAGGCCCTGCAGGTCGTCCTCGACGGAGAGCCCGTCACCGTCGGTGCCGCCCCGCTGCTGATCGGGTTCGTCGTCGCGGCCGCGGTGGGAACCGTCTCGCTGTGGGCGGTGCTGCGCCTGCTGGAGGCCGCCCGGTTCCGGGTGTTCTCCGTGTACGTCTGGCTGTTGGCCACGGTCGTCCTCGTCACCGGGCACGGTGCCTGAGCCCGCGAGGCCGCCAGCACGTCCACCGTCACCCACTGTCGCACCATCCCAAGGAACCCACGTGTCCGAGGTCATCACCGAGTCGAACCGACGCCGGACGTTCGCGATCATCTCCCACCCCGACGCCGGCAAGACCACCCTCACCGAGAAGTTCCTGCTCTACTCGGGCGCGATCCAGCAGGCCGGTGCGGTGCAGTCGCGGAAGGCGGACCGCTCCACGACCTCCGACTGGTTGGAGCTGGAACGCAAGCGCGGCATCTCGGTGACCTCGGCGGTGGCGCGGTTCGAGCACGACGGGGTGGTCCTGAACCTGCTGGACACCCCCGGCCACCGCGACTTCTCCGAGGACACCTATCGCGTGCTGTCCGGGGTGGACGCGGCGGTGATGGTGATCGACGCCGCCCGCGGGGTCGAGCCGCAGACCGAGAAGCTCTACGCGGTGTGTCGTGCCCGGGGCACCCCGGTGATCACGTTCGTGAACAAGATGGACCGCCCGACCCCCGAGCCGCTGGAGATCCTCGACGACCTGCAGGACACCCTGGGACTCGTCGGTCAGCCGGTGACCTGGCCGATCAAGCCCGGAGGCCGGTTTCACGGCGTCGTCGACCGCCGTGACCACGCCACGTACGCGTTCGTCGGCAACACCCCCGGCGGTGCCCGTGTCGCCGCCGAGGACGTGGGCAAGCTCGCCGACCTCCCGGAAGCGGTGCGTGAGGAGGTCGAGCTGCTGGACGCCATCGGCGCGGACCTCGACCTCGACGAGTTCCTCGCCGGGAAGGCCACCCCGGTGTTCTTCGGCTCGGCGCTGTCGAACTTCGGGGTGCGGCTGTTGCTGGACGCCGTGGTGTCCTACGCCCCGCCCCCCTCGGCCCGCGAGGACGTCGACGGCCGGCCCCGGGCCGTCGACGCCCCGTTCAGCGGGCTGGTATTCAAGGTGCAGGCCAACCTCGACCCGCGTCACCGCGACCGCCTGGCGTTCCTGCGGGTGTGCTCGGGGAGGTTCGAGCGCGGCTCCACGCTGATCAACGCCCGTACGGGGCGGAAGGTCACGGCGAAGTACGCGCACACGGTGTTCGGCCGTGAGCGCGAGACCGTCGACGTGGCCTACCCCGGCGACGTCGTCGGCCTCGTCAACGCCACCGACCTGCGGGCCGGCGACACCCTGCACGAGGAGGGTGACCCGGTGCGGTTCCCGCCGTTGCCGATCTTCACCCCCGAGCACTTCGCCACCGCCCACCCGGCGGACCGTTCGCGGGTCAAGCAGTTCCGGCGAGGGGTCCACCAACTCGACGAAGAAGGCGTGGTGCAGGTGCTGCGGCACCCCGAGCTCGGCGACCAGGCGCCGATCTGGGCGGCGGTGGGCCAGCTGCAGTTCGACGTGGCGGCGTGGCGGATGGAGCATGAGTTCGGCGCCGCCGTCCGCCTCGAGGGCACCCGCTTCGAGGTGGCACGCGCCACCGACGAGGACGGGGTCGCCGCGTTGGCAGCGATGCGTGACGTGGAGGTCTACCGCCGCGAGTCGGGGGCGCCGTTCGCCCTGTTCCGCAGCCGCTACGTCGCCGACCGCGTCGAGCGTGAGCACCCCGAGATCGCGCTGGACACCCTCATCCTGTCGTAGTCGCCACGACAGGGACGTCCGTGGTTTGCTCGAGCAACGTGGTCGTGCCGCACTGAGCGATACTGCCACCCACCTCGGGAAGGCCGCCGGTGTCGATCGAACTCCCGCAGCTGCCGTTCACCGACGTGGCGTTCCTCTTCGCGGTGCTCGCTGGAGCGATCCTCGTCAGCCCGCTGCTCGCCCGGTGGCTTCGGCTCCCCGAGGTCGTCACGATCGTCCTCGTCGGTTTTGCGGTCGGGCCGACCGGGCTCGGGCTCGTCGAACGCGCCGGGGTGGTCGCCGCCCTCGGCGGTGCCGGGCTGCTGTACCTGATGCTCGTCGCCGGGCTCGAGCTCGACCTCGACGACTTCGTCGCCCACCGGCGTGACGCGATCGGGTTCGGGGTCGCGACGTTCGTGACCCCCATGGTGCTCGGGTACGTCGTCGCGCTGCTGCTGGGGTACGGGCAGGCGGCGTCGGTGCTGCTGGCCTCGTGCTGGGCATCGCACACGCTGATCACCTACCCGGCGTTCCAGCGGGTCGGCACGGTCGGGAACCGTTCGGTGGCGACCTCGGTCGGGGCGACGATCATCACCGACACCGCCGCGCTGCTGGTCCTGGCGGTGGTCGCCCGTGCCTGGCTCGGTGAGTTGTCGCTGCTGTTCTGGGTGACCCTGCTCCCGGCACTCGCCGCCGTCACCGCCGGGGTGCTCTACGGGTTGCCCCGGATGGCCCGCCGGTTCTTCGCCGGACCCGGTCAGCACCGCCCCCTGCGGTTCGTGTTCGTGCTGGTGGCGTTGTTCGTCTCCGCCGCGTTGTTCGACGTCATCGGGATCGAGCCGATCGTCGGGGCGTTCCTCGTCGGCCTCGCCCTGAACCGGGCGGTGCCGAACCGGGGCCCGTTGATGGACCGCATCCACTTCGTCGGCGCGACCCTGTTCGTGCCGTTCTTCCTGCTGGCGACCGGGATGCTCATCGACCTGCGGGTGCTGGCCGAGCCGCGGACCCTGGTCGTCGGCGCCGCGTTCACGGGGGTGGCGATCGTCGCGAAGTGGCTCGCCGCCGAGATCGCCGGGGCCGTGTCCGGGTACTCGCGGGTCGAGGTTGCCGCGATGTTCTCGCTCTCCTCGGCGCAGGCGGCGCTCACCCTCGCCGCGATCGTCGTCGGCCTCGAGATCGGGTTGATCGGGGAGGTGACGGTGAACGCGGTCGTCCTCGTCATCCTCGTCACCTGCCTGGTGGCGTCGTTGGTCGCGGGCCGGGCCGCCCCACGGCTGCCGGTGGCCGAAGGCACCCGTGAGTACGGGGAGGTCGTCGTCACCCCGGTGTCGAACCCGGACACCGCGTCCCGGCTGATGGGGGTCGCGTCGATGTTCGCCCGGGCCGACGGCGGGCTCGTCGTCCCGGTGAGTGTCACGATGGCCAGCGCCGGCGGGCACGCACTCGCCGCGGCGTCCGCCGCCGAACGGGTCCTGACCGAGGTCGCCCAGCGCGCCGGCGCGGAGGCGACCAGCATCCACCGTGTCGACCGCACACCGGAGAGCGGGATCGTCCACGTCGTCGCCGAGGAGCACGCCTCGCTGCTGGTGCTCGGGTGGCGGTCGGGTGCTCCCAGCCCCGGCACCGAGTTCGGTGCGGTCACCGACGCGGTGCTCGCCGAGACGTGGGTGCCGACGCTGCTGGTCCGCGACGGCGGCGCGCAGATCCGCCGCGTCCTGTTGGTCATCGCGGCCTCGACCACGACCCCGGCCGGGTTGCCGGCGCTGCGTCTGGCGGTGGAGGCCGCGTCGTTGCAGGCCCGTCACGCGGGGGTGGCGGTCCAGGTCGTGACGAACGCGGACCCCGCCGAGGTCGCTGCGCTCACACCGGCCACCTTCCGGCTCACCACGACCGGCGCACGCCGTGTCGGGATCGTCGCCCACCACGCCACCGCCGGCGACGTGGTCGTGGTGCCGAGCCTGGGTGATCCGGCGAGCATCCGGGAGCTGGCGCGCCGGCTGCCACGCACGGTCCCCGACGGTGCGGACCTGCTGATCTGTCTGGACGGCTCCGCCGCGGACCCCGACGGGGAGTCGGAGCCCCACGTCCCGGAGGCGACGGCGTGACCGGTGCACCCCCGCCGGTCACCGCCGACGGCAGTCGGCGCAGCGTCCGGTGACGACGAGGTCGATGTCGTGGGCCTCGAACTCGTGGTCGCGGTCGAGGTGCTCGGCGACCTGGGCGACCAGTGAGCCGATGTGGTGGTCGATGCCTCCGCAGTCGACGCAGACGAGGTGGAAGTGCTCGTCGGGGTGGGCCAGCTCCCAGTGACCGGCGTCGGAGCCCCCCAACCGGGTGGTGCGTACCAGCCCGAGCTCTTCGAACAGCGCGAGCGTTCGGTAGATCGACGCGGTGTCGACGCCGCCACCGTCGTCACCGATCCGGGCCGCGATCTCGTCGACGGTGAGGTGGCCCGGTGAGGCGTTGAGCACCTCCCAGACGGCACGGCGGGGTCGGGTCACCCGGTAGCCCCGGGTGCGCAGGTGTGCGTCGAGCTCCGTCGTCGCCATGGCCCCGAGGCTACTGACCGCACCGCGCCCCGGTCCTATGCGTGGTCCAACCAGCGGTCGGCGGCGCGGAGACGGTGTTCGAGGTCGCGGAGCGTCGCCTGGGCGATCGAGGAGATCCCCGCCTCGCGGTTGAGCCGGCTGTTGACGACCTCGGGGGTCAGGCCGGTGAGGTGGGTGAGCATCCGGACCCGGTCGGTGTTCGCCTGCCGCAGCTCACGCTTGCGCACGGCGCGGCTCACCGTCGTCACCCCGGTCCCACCCGCTGCCGCCGCGGCCGCGCCGGACCCCGCCAGCGGCGGTGGGGTCGCCAGTTCGACCTCCAGGGAGAGGTCCTCGACGGTGTCGACGATGAGGTCGTCGTGGTGGTCGTCGTCGAACACGCTGGCGGAGGCGGCGTCGGTGAGCGGGGTCGCCGAGATCGCCTGGAACAGCGAGAGCTGGTCCTCGCCGTCCGGGACGTCGTCGAGGGCGACGGGGGGCTGGTCGCCGTCCTCCTCCCGGCGGCGCAGCGAATGGGTGCGCGCCTCGGCCAACCCGGCGGCGAACCCGCGCAGCCGTGGGTCGTCCGGGATGAACATGAACGCTTTCTGCCGCCGCATCGTGGGCTGCCAGCGCACCAGTCGTCCCACGGCCTGCCGGAAGAACAACTCGGTGACGGTGTTCGTCGCGTACACCCCGACCCGCAGGCGGGGGACGTCGACGCCCTCGGAGACCATCCGCACCGCCACGATCCACGGGTCCCGGGAGTCGGCGAACGCCGCGATCCGGTCGCTGGCCGCCGGGTCGTCGGAGGTCGCGACGGTGGCGTCGACGCCGTGGCGCCGTCGCAGCAGCCCGGCGACGGCGTGGGCGTGCTCGACGTCCATCGTGATCGCCAACGCGGCGGCGTCGGGGTGGGTGGTGCGCAGCCGTTGCAGCTGTGCGTGGGCTTCGTCGAGGACCGACGGCAGCCACTCACCGTCGGGGGAGAGCGCGGTCCGCAGTCGCTGCGAGGAGCGGGTGCGGTCCAGGGCGTCGTCGAACGTCGCCCGCATCGTCACCCCGTCGGGCGCGGTCCACTCCATCTCCCCGTTGAGCCGGGGGAAGAACACCGGGCGGACCACGCCCCCGTCGCGGAGCGCGTCCTCGTAGCCGTAGGTGAAGTCGGCGACGGCCTCGTCGAAGTCGTAGGCCACGAACGGGATCGGGTTCTCGTCGCTGCGGAACGGGGTCCCGGAGAGCGACAGGCGTCGTGCCGACAACTCGAACGCGACGGCGACGCCGTCGCCCCAGGCGCGGTCGGCGCCGGCGTGGTGGATCTCGTCGAGGATGACGAACGCGTCGTCGGCCGGCCCTCGCAGCGCCCCGGGAGCGGCGGCGACCTGCTGGTAGGTGACCACCACCCCGTGCATGTCGGACGGGAACCGCTCGTTCGAGGACCACTCGGGTTCGAGGTGGAAGCCGAACGTCGCCGCCGCGGCCGCCCACTGGTGCTTGAGGTGCTGGGTGGGGGCGGCGACCACCAGGCGGCGGTGCGGGTGTGCCGCGACGTCGCGGAGCGCCGCGGCGATCGCGAACGTGGTCTTGCCGGCGCCGGGGGTGGCGACGGCGAGGAAGTTGCGTGACGGTGCGGCTTCGAAGGCGTCCAGGGCGGCCTTCTGCCAGCGGCGCAGGCGGAAGCGTTGCGGCACGTCGCGTGATCCTCCGGTGTGGGGTGCGTCAGCCGGCGTGCGCGGCGACGACGTCGAGGACGTCGTCGCCGAAGCGCTCGAGCTTGGCGGGTCCGACCCCGGGGCACTCGGCGAGCTCGCGCAAGGTACGCGGCCGGCGACCGGCGATCACGTGCAGGTGGCGGTCGTGGAACACCAGGTACGCCGGGACCCCGGTCTCTGCGGCGGTGCGGGCCCGCCAGGCACGTAGGGCCTCGAACGTGGCGGTGTCCGCGGGGTCGTCGGCGGGCGCTTGGACGACGGCGCGTCGCGGCGCGGCCAACCGGCAGCGCCGCCCATCGACGGTGACGACGTCACCGAACCCGACCCCGACGACGGCGTCGACGGCGTCGAGGCGCACCTGCGCGCCACGCCGCGTCACCTTCTGCACGCGGCCGGTGACGCCACCCGGCAGCGTGAGGCCGAGCCCGGCGGCGGCGACGGCGTCGTCACCGTCGAACGTCGCCACGGCCACCTCACGTGGTGGTGCGGGGTCGGAGGGTGACGCGGTCGGCCGGCCGGTCGCCGGCGCCGTGAGCTCGTCGGCGAACGGGGAGGTGCGGGCCCGGTCGGCGAGGACGTCGACGCTGCTGCGGCACCGGGTGACCGCGACGTGGAAGACCCGCCGCTCCTCCTCGACGTCGTCGGCGAGCCGGTGGGGGAACAGCCCCTGGTTCGCGGCGAACACGACGACGTGTGCCCACTCGCGCCCCTTCACCCGGTGCACGGTGGACAGGTGCACCCCATCCGGGTCGGCGGGGGTTCGCAGCCGGTCGGCGAGCCAGTCGGCGAACGCCGCCGGGTCGGGTTGCAGCGCCGCGAGCTGCTGCAGGGCGTCGAGGTCGTCGCCGTGGCTGGAGCCCTCCGGGCGGGTGCGGGAGGCGTCGAGGGCGTCCATCGCCTCACCGAGGCCGATGCGGTCGCGGATCACCTCGAGGCACTCGGCGGTGTCCGCCCCGGCGGTGATCGCCCCCTCGAGGGTGTACAGGTCGCCGAGGTACTCCTCGAAACGCTGCCGGTGGGTGGCGTCGAGGCCGTCGGCGAGGTGGGCGAGCTGGGCGGCCGAGGTGCGCGCTGAGCGTGCCAGCAGCGGGGTGATCGCCGACTTCACCTTCCGTGCCGGCCGGTTGATCGTCTCCAGGACGTCGTCGCGGGCGACGCGTTCCAGATCGAGGCCGAGGCGGAGGTAGGCCAGCGCGGTACGGATCCCGGTGCGGGACAGGACGCTGGCGTCCAGCGGCGAGGTGTGTGCCACCCCGGCCTCGGTCAGCGCCACCTGCACCGGCAGCAGCGCGCTGGCCACTCGGGCCAGGACGGCGACCTCGGCCGGGGCCGCCCCCGCGCCGAGCCGGGCGGTGACGACCTCGACCGCCCGGTGGGCCAGCTCGGGCGCTTCACGTCGGTGGACGGTGAGCACGCTCACGCCGTCCCCACCTCGGGCCGGATCACCTTGGGCACCCGGACCCGGTTGTGGCTGAGCAGGGCGTCGACGGCGGCGACGACGTCGCCCGGGCAGCGGTAGTTCACCTCGAGGGCGTGTTCGGCGGCGCCGGGGAACCAGCGCTGGAACCCCACCAGGTACTCCGGGCTCGCCCCGGCGTAGCCGTAGATCGTCTGGTCGTCGTCGCCGACGGCGAACACCTGCATCGCCGGTCCGGCGACGAGGCGCACCAGCAACAGGAACGCCGGGGTGAGGTCCTGGAACTCGTCGACCAGCAGGTGGGTGCCGGCCCGTTGCACACGGCGGCGGAGAGCGGGGTCGGTGAGGAGGAGCTCGATGGCACGGTAGATCTGTTCGTCGAAGTCGAGGAGGCGGCGGTCGGCGAGCTCGCGCCGGTACCGGTCGAACACCTCGGCGAACCCGTCGATGTCGCCGCGGGCGGCCTCGACCTCCTCGGGTGGGGTCAGGCCGAGGCGGACCTCGGCCAGGGCCTCGAGGTAGGGCTGGTAGGGGTCGTGGTTCGGGATCCGCGCGGTGGTGACGAGTCGGTCGAGGAGGCGGCGCACGTCGCGCTCGGTGATCACCTCACGGCGCTCGTGCTGGTTGCACACCCACAGTGCCAGCGAGTGCAGGGTGCGGATCGACGCGCCGACGTCCTGCGTGCGCTCCCGCATCTCGGCGGCGGCCCGGGTGTTGTAGGCCACGGCGGTGATCAGCTCGCGCTCGACACCCCGGTCGGCGATGAGGTGGCGCAGCCGGGCGGTGAGCACCCGGGTCTTGCCGGACCCGGCCGGGGCGATCACGCGGGCGGGACCGGCCGCGTGGGTGACGGCGGCGAGCTGGTCGGAGGCGAGGTCGTCGCGGGGTCCGTTCCGCCCCATCGGCGCCAGGCGCCCCAGAGCGACGGACTCGCGGTGGGCCACCGGGCGGTCGTCGACCCCGGTGAGCGGGGGGGTGAGCGGTCCACGGGGTCCGCCGTCGACCCAGGCGTCGCGGCCGTCGGCGAGGCCGACGTCGCCGCCCTGCACCGGCTCCGACGCCCCGGCGTGTCGGCGGGCCAGCACCCCGTGCCACCAGCGGGGACCGGCCGTGCCGCGCAGGTCGTAGCTGTTCGCCCACAGCAGGAAGTGCAGGCGCTCGCGGTCGAACGCGGCGTCGTCACCGAGCTCGTACGGCGGGCGTGCCTCGACCTGCGGGGTGCGCAGCTCGTCGTTCGGTGTGGCGAGCTCGATCACGGTGCGCTGGCGGTACAGCCAACGGTGGTGCAGCACGGTCGCGAGCGCCCGCGGATGGGCGAGGACGTCGTCGTCGATCCGCAGACGGGCGGTGCCCGCAAAGCCCTCCGGTGTCGGCGTCGACGGGTCGACCACGACGTTGCGTCCGAGCGCATCCGGCCCGGGGAAGGTGGTGTCGGTGGTGTCGGTCATCGCCGGGCAGGCTAGGCGGTACCCGTGTCACCGTCGGCGGGCCCCGGCGTCGTCCGTGGACGGACCCGGCGGTCGCCGTCAGCCGTGCCCCGGTCCGGGGAGGCCGAACGCGGCCCGGGCGGCGGCCGAGACCTCGTCGTCGGGCCGGAACCGGGCGGCCTCGGCGGGGTCGTCGGTGCTCCAGGCCTGCATCCGGTCCTCGCCGACGACGCGGCGGAGCCCCGCCTCCTCGCCGGTGCGCAGCACGCACAGCAGGTGCTGGACGTCGCCGGGTGCGGTGGTTACGACGACGAGGGCGTCGACGTCACCCCGCACGGCGGTGTCGGCGGCACCGGTGAGCGGGGACTCGACGAGGTCGACGGTGCCGCCGGCGTGACGCAGACCGAGGATCGCCGGCCGGTCGGTGTCGTCGAGGTGGGCGGCGAGCTGCACGAGGACGTCCATCGCCCGCGCGGTGGTGAAACCGGCGCCGTCCATTTCCCACCTCCAGGTCACCGTCCCGGCCCGCGTCACCGCTGGGTACGGGGGTGTCCGAACGGCAACCTACCCGCCGGCGGTGTCGGCGTACCCTGGCGCGCGGCGGCGCCGTCGCCGTCACCCGCGTCGTCGGGCCGGGCGTGGACGGCAGCCGGCCGACGACGTCATCCGAGGCAGCCAGGAGGGTTCTGTGAGCGACGACATCCTCGTCTACCCGACCAACCGGGTCGCCGGTGTCGCCCCCGACGCCGAGACCCTCGACGTCGTCCACGAGGCGCTGCGGGCCACCGGGGTCGCTGCGGACCGTGTCGAGGTCCTGTGCGACGATCGCGCGGCGGAGGCGCTGGACACCGGGACCGAGGACCACGGGCCACTGGCGTCGGCGATCCGGACCGTGCAACAGGCCCTCGGGGAGGAGACGCACCGGCTCGCGGCCCTCTCGGGGGCGATCGAGGCGGGCGGGTACGTCGTCCTCGTCGAGATCCCCGACGACGACGAGCTGCGCGACGTCGAGAAGCGCAGCGTCGGCAACGCCCTCCTCGACGCGGGGGCCGACCGGGTGGCGTTCTACGGCCGTCTCGCGGTCGAGGAGTTGCAGATCGGGGCGTGACCGACGCCGGCCGGGTGCCCCGGCCGGCGGGGTGAGGTCAGGCCTCGGCGACGTCGTACCCCGCCTCGTTGATCGCGGCGGTGATCGCGGCGTCGGAGGCGTCGCCGTCGACCGCGACGGTCCGGCTCGCGACGTCGACGGTGACCGTCGAGACGTCGGCGAGCTTGCCGACCTCGCCCTCGATCGCGTTCTTGCAGTGGTCGCAGGAGACGTCCGGGACGGAGTAGGTGCGGGTTGCGGTGGGCATCGTCGCTCCTCGTGGGACGTTGCGCGCGGGGGTCCCGCGCGGGGTGTTCAGCTCCGGATGAGGCGGTGGATCACCGCCAGGGCCTCGTCGACCTTCTCGTCGGCGGTGTCGGCACCGGCGTCGACGGCGTCGCGGACGCAGTGCCGGACGTGCTCGTCGAGCATCGTGGTCGCCACCCCCTGCAGGGCGCGGGTCGCCGACGAGATCTGGGTGAGGACGTCGATGCAGTAGCGGTCCTCGTCGATCATCTTCTGCAGCCCGCGCACCTGGCCCTCGACCCGGCGCAGCCGGCTCTGCAGCTCGTCACGTCGACCTGCGTACCCGTGCATCGGCGGTCTCCTCGTCCCGGACAGCGTACCGAGTGATAGCCGAGGGGGGTATGCCTACACGTCGGCGCCGGTGGGACCGACGGGGCCGGCGGGGACGGCAGGGCGGACGCTGGCGGCCGCGTCACCGGCTCCGCACGAATCGGTTCGCCCCGGGGCGCTGCAGCGGGGAGACTGTCGCGACCCGAAGCTCGGAGCACCAGGTGGTGACCACCCCGGCGCGGCCGCGATCACCGTCCGCCGACGGCGGCGCGGCGTGGCTGCGCGACTACGACCGCGTCGCTGAGGCGATCGTGTGGCTCAACGCCCACCGCCTCGAACAGCCCCGGCTGGCCGACGTGGCCCGGGCGCTGTCGCTCTCGCCCCACCACCTGCAGCGCACCTTCACCCGGTTCGCCGGGGTGAGCCCGAACCGCCTGCTGCGATGGCTCACCGCCGACGCCGCGACGCGACTCCTGCGCGACCGGGCCACCGTCCTCGACACCGCCACCGCGCTCGGGTTGTCGTCGACCGGGCGGCTCCACGACCTCACCGTCACGTTGCGGGGGGTGACCCCCGGCGAGGTGTCCCGCGGCGGCGGGGGGCTCACCCTGCGCACAGCGGTGCACCCCACACGGTTCGGACGGGCGTTCGTGGCCGTCAGCGAGCGGGGGGTGGTCGCGTTGCGTTTCCTCGACACCGATCCGGGGGCGGAGGCCGACGTGCGGGCCGACTTCGCCGCCGGGTGGCCCGACGCCGTCGTCGTCGAGGACCCGGCCGCGACCGCGTACGTCATCGAGTACCTCACCGCGGTCCTCGACGGTGGTGCCGGCGACGACGGCGGTGGTCTGCCGGTGCTTGCGGTGGGGACGAACCTGCAGCTCCAGGTCTGGGAGGCGCTGCTGCGCGTCCCCGACGACGCGGTGGTCACCTACGGGGCGTTGGCGGAGGCCGTCGGCCACCCACGGGCGGTGCGCGCCGTCGCCTCGGCGGTGGGACGCAACCCGGTGGCGGTGCTGATCCCGTGCCACCGGGTACTGCGCGCAACCGGCGGGATCGGCGGCTACCGCTGGGGCGAGGTCCGCAAGCGAGCGATCCTGGCGCGTGAGGCCGCCAGGGCCGGGGAGGTGCCCGACGAGGCGTCCCCCGCCACGGCCGGAGGACGGGGCTGACCGTGCACGAACGCTGGATGGCGGCGGCGATCGCCGAGGCAGAGGCGGCCGCGGCCCACGGGGACGTCCCCGTCGGTGCCGTGGTCGTGCGCGGCGACGACGAGGTGGCCCGGGGACGCAACCGCCGGGAGCTCGACGCCGACCCCACCGCCCACGCCGAGATGGTGGCGATCCGGGCCGCCGCGGCCGCGATCGGCAGCTGGCGGCTGGATGGGTGCACGCTGTACGTCACGCTCGAGCCCTGTGTGATGTGTGCCGGGGCGGTGGTGCTGGCCCGCCTCGACCGCCTCGTGTTCGGTGCCGACGACCCGAAGGCGGGGGCGGTCGGGGCGCTGTACGACATCCCCCGGGATCCGCGCCTCAACCACCGCCTCGAGGTCGTGCGCGGGGTCGGCTCCGACACCGCCGCAGGGATGCTGCGGGAGTTCTTCGCCCGCCGGCGGTGATCGGCGACCACGCCGCCGCGTGGGCTCCGCCGGCGACACGAAGGGGGGCGGTGGTGGCGTGTGGACACGGCGCGGTTGCCGGCCGGTGTCGCGTCTGCGTACGCTCCCCACCCTTCCACCTCGGTGGAAGTGGAGGGATCGCATAGTCTGGCCGAGTGCGCCCGCCTCGAAAGCGGGTAGGGCTTACGCCCTCGGGGGTTCGAATCCCCCTCCCTCCGCAAAGTTTCGCCGTTTGACGGCATGTTGGCCGGCCGCCAGAGCCGTCATCGGCGGTCATCAGGGTGCCTGGACGCGGGCAAGGGGCGGCACGCAGCGCCACGGGGCGGCATCCAGAGGTCCCACAAATCCCCGCGTCCCAAGCGGGCAGGGCAGACGGTTTCGGGGTCCAGCTCTGCGGTCACACCTTGCCTTCAACATTCCACACCATGGGACCTGCAACTCCGTGGGGCAGGACGCGCCGTCGGTGTCACGAGGGCGTGATGGCCCCGGGGCGGCTTGCACTGGCAGGCCGTTGCTTGCATAATGCAAGCATGCCGAACGTACTTGTCCGGGACCTTCCCGATGATGTCCATGCCGAGCTGACCCGTCGTGCCCGGGTGCGCGGTCAGTCGCTGCAGCAGTACCTGGCTGCCGAGTTGACCCGCCTGACCGACACGCCGGATCTGGACGAGGTCCTCGACCGGATCGCTGGCCGCCGCGGTGGCCGTGTCGGCCTGGGGCAGGCGGTTGAGGATCTGGGGGCCGAGCGGTCCGGCCGGTGATCGTGGTCGACGCGTCCGTTGTCGCGAACGCGATCGCTGATGACCAGGCTGACGGGGACGCCGCACGCCATGCACTCCGGCAACGCGGAGGGGTGAGTGCGCCAGATCTTGTGGATGTGGAGACGGTGGCGGTGCTGCGCAAGCGCTGGCTGACCGGCGATCTGCCAGCACGGCGGTTCGCTTCCGCAGTGCGCGACCTGGAGGAGCTGGCGATCGTCCGATACCCGACGTTGCGGTTGATGTGGCGCGCCTACGAGTTGCGCGACAACGTCACCGCCTACGACGCCGCGTATGTGGCCCTGGCTGAAGTGCTGGACTGCCCGCTGGTGACCGCCGACGCTCGTCTGGACCGGGCGTCCGGTGTGCGGTGCGAGGTGGAGTTGGTTCAGCGCCCTGGGTGAAGACGTGCTCACTGCCGTGGTCGAACTGCTGCTCCGGCCGAGGGCGTAGGATCCTGGCCGAAGGGAAACCGTGTGCGTGGTACGCGCAGGCCGTGCAAGGCGTCGGGGTAGACCACCGTGTCATCGGCGACGGCGATCAGCGACTGGGCGTCGTCATCGTCTGGCACGCCGGGGCAGCCACACGACAGCAGCTGGCGACGGCACCTGGGGCACTGCTCCAAGTCGCATCCCAGGTGGTGGAATCCGTCCTTCTGGGCACCGCAGTCACCGCACCGGTCAGCCGGACCGATCGGCTCGCGGATCCGGTCGCGTTCGAAGCGTTCACGGTGGATGATGAGCGCGTCGACCGTGCAACCGGGCGACGTCGACATCTCTTGTGCGCAGTCCTGGCACACCGCCATGCTGAGTCCCTTCGTCCTGAACAGGACCCAGTGTCGCTTCACGGTGTGACACGCCGCGGATTGAGGGGAGCTGGCTCTCCGCTCGGTCACCATGAGGGCCGATGTGGTGCTGACGCCAACGGGGGAAAACCACTGGCCGGGCGCTCGCGCGAGGGCGTGACCGCCCGGCGCGGCGGCAGGCACGGGACCGGTCCACCACGGGGTCGAGGCGAGGGAACCGGGGACCGGCAGGCTGGCCCGGTGGAGTGAACCGGGAGCGCCGGGTCGGTACGGATCGGTCGCTAGGGTCGTGCCGGCGAGAGGAGTGGCGCGGTGGACTGGCCCCTGTGGGCCGTGGCGGTGGCGGCCTCGCCGGTCGTGCTGCTGGCGGTTCTGGTCCTTCGATCCCACCCCGTGACGTCGGTGGCGTGGCTCGCGTCGGGGACCGCCGGGGTGTTGGCGCTCACCGTCTTCGGGCTGGATCCCGGGGAGCTGGCCGTCGCGGTGGCGCGCGGCGTGTGGACGGGGACCTGGATCCTGCTGATCGTGCTCCCGGCACTGCTGCTATTCGAGGTGCTCGACCGGTCCGGAGCGCTCGAGCATCTGGCGGGTGCGGCTGACCAGCTCGCCCCCACGGAGGGCCGGCGCCTGCTGTTGCTCGCGTTCGTCCTGCCCTCGTTCCTGCAGGGTGCGGCCGGGTTCGGGGCGCCGATCGCGATGAGCGCCCCCTTGCTGGTGCGTCGCGGGATGGCGCCGGTCGCCGCGGTGGCGGCCTGCCTGATCGGCTACCAGTGGTCGGTGACGTTCGGCTCGATGGGGTCGAGCTACTTCATGGCCGAAGCCACCGCGCGGCTCGCCGAGCCGGCGGCACGGTCGTTCGCCCTGCGCGCCGGGGTGCTGCTCGCGGTGAGTGCGGTGCTCTCGGGGTTGCTGGTCCTCACCCGGGGACGCCGTTCGCCCGGTGACCGGTGGCGGGCCGTGGCCATCGGGGGGATCATGGGGGCCGTGCTGGTGGCGGTCGTGGCGACCCAACCGGCGCTCGGGTCGACGGCGGCGGGGCTGGCCGGCCTGGTCGCGTGCTGGGTGCTGCTGCCCGCATCGGGTACGAGCCGGCCACGCGGCGGCGATCTGGGCGCCGCGGCGTCCCCCTACGTGGTCCTCACCGTCGCGGCTGTCACCGGGTTCGCGGTCCCGCCCGTGCGTGCCGTGCTCGACCGGGTCCCGGAGGTGGCGCCGGTCCTGCCGGGGATCGACGCCGCGTTCGGGTACGCGACCGGGCCCTCGGTGGTCACCCCCGTCTTCCGGCCCCTGCTGCACCCGCTGCCATACCTGCTGCTGGCGTTGCTCGCGGCGGTCGTGGTCTACCGCCGCCGCGGGTGGTGGCCGATCGGGTGCGGTCGCGACGCGGTGGGGGCCTGGATCGGTCGTAGCCGCAAGGTCGTCGTCTCCATCGTCGGACTCACGGTCCTGGCGGCGGTGCTCACCGACACGGGGATGGTGGCGGCGATGGCCGACGCCGCAGCGGCCGGGCTCGGGTCGGCGTTCATCGTCGTTTCGGCGCCGTTGGGGGCGCTGGGGACGGTGCTGACCGGCTCGACGACCACCTCGAACGCGCTGTTCTCGTCGTTGCAGGCCGAGGTAGCCCTGGCGCTCGGGCTCCTGCCGGCCGTGCTGCTGTCCGGGCAGACCGCCGGCGGCAACATCGGCAACGCGCTCTCGCCGGGGGTGTCGGCGGTGGGGACGGCCGCGGCCGGGGCGAGTGGCCGCGAGGGGGAGGTCCTGCGCCGCAACCTCGGTGCCGCCGCCGCCCTGCTGGTGGTCGTCCTGCTGGGACTCGTCGCCCAGGTATGGCTGCTGTCGTGACCGCCCACCGGTCACCGTGTGCGCTGCGGTCCTGGGGGTGACGTTGCCGGTGACACGAGGAGACGCGTACGCTCCCGGCTCGTCGGGAGGGTTCGCCTAGTCTGGCCTATGGCGCACGGCTGGAATCCGTGTTGAGTGGCAACACTCTCGGGGGTTCGAATCCCCCACCCTCCGCCAACCACGACGCCCGAGTTCGGTTCTGAAAGCAGCACCGCGGCGTTCGAGATCCCCGGCGCTCCGGTCGGGGATCTCGTCGTCGGGGACCACTCGGGGGCGATCGGCCACCGACTGGTCACGGCATCCGTGACCTCGAGGTCGAGGGCCATGGCGTGCACGTCTGCCGCGGGCGCGGGACGGTGGGAGCCTGGCCGCCCTCCTCCGCCTCGCCGCAGCCTCACCGTCCGGGACGTCGGTCGAGCTCCTTGGCGATGCAGTGCAGCGCCCCGAAGCGCTGCGTGAACGTGTGGAAGCCGGTGAGCCGGTGCACCACGAACCCCAGCTCCTCCCAGATCCGGCGATTGGCCGCGTCGGCGGCGGCCAGCTCCCGCCACGCCCCGTGGCCGTAGGTCGGCAGCCAGACGTGGTCGCCGGTGTCCTCATCGATCTGGACCAGGCAGTTGTTCGACGTGGCGAGGTACCACAGGCGCACGTCGCGCAGCTCACCGTCGATCTCGCGGCGGCCGTCGCCGTACGTGAGCGGCAGGGGGTTGCGCACCACCTCGAACCCGTCGGCGGTGAGCTGCGCCGCGATGTCGTCGAGGTGGTCCGCAACGTCCTCATCCACCACCGCGCGACCGAGGAGTTCGTCGGCTGCCGCGGTCGA